>CAZHEW010000027.1:3424-16263 GCA_964531815.1 uncultured Verrucomicrobiota bacterium | reverse complement strand
TTCTCCGGCAGCCCGGCCAGCGCCTGTTGAATCTTCTCCTCCAGTTCCCCGTGCAGCAGGCGGTCCGGCGGCGAGGTCGTCGTCTTGTCCTCGAACTGCGGTGCCGTCTGGTCATCCTGCTCCGGGTGCCGCGCCTCAATCGAGTCGGCGGGATGCCGGGAGCGGCGGCGGATTTCATTCAGGCACAGGTTCCGCGCAATGGTGAACAACCAGGTCGAGAACTTGGAGGAAACCTTATAGCGGTGAGCCGACTTGAACACCTGCACGAACACCATTTGGCTGAGATCCTCGGCTTCGGTGGCATCCCGGAGCATGCGGCAGGCCAGGTTCATCACCGGCTGCTTGTATTTGTCCACCAGCTCGGCAAATGCCAGCGTATCGCCCTGCCTCACACGCAACATCAGGGCGGCATCTGGATCCCGCTCGGCAGACATATTCGCCACTCTACCAAACACCGCCCGGGCCACAAGGTTGCAGGGTTTCAGGCGCGCTTGCGTTGCGGCGCGTTTGCTTCCACAGTGATTGCCGAATGCAGGAACTGCTCAGGAAGATCGCAACGAGCGCCGCAGCGCGCCTGGCGTTGGCGCCCGGCCGGCAACCCGCCCAGGAGGTGGCCCGTTGCAAGGCCTTTCTCAAGGTGGAAAGCCACCGGCTGAAGCTGCGGCACCGTGCGGGCGCCGGCGGCCTCGAGATCTGCCAGGTCCGCGCCGCCATTCTCGATGCGCTCCTGCGCCACCTGTGGGACGCCGCCAAGGCCGGCCTTTCCGAGCAGGCCCGGAAGGAATTCCCGCCGCTGGCGCTGGTAGCCATCGGCGGCTATGGTCGGGCGGAGCTGAACCCGCACAGCGATATTGACTTCATGTTCCTGCACAGCCGCCAGGTCGCCGCCGGCAGCCGCCCCCTCCCGCACCTGTCCCGCATCATTGACGGGGTGCTGTATCCGCTCTGGGACATCGGCCTCAAGATCGGGCATTCGGTCCGCAGCCTCGAGGACTGCGTGACCATCGCCAACACCGACATGCAGTCCAAGACCGCACTCATCGAGGCCCGGCTCATAACGGGCGATGAGGCGCTGTTCAAACGGTTCCAAAAAACGCTGGTCAGCAAATGCGTCGCCGGGTTCGAGCACGAGTACATTGCCATGCGCGTGGCCGACCAAGCCGCCCGCCGCGCCAAGTTCGGCAACTCCGCCTGCATGCAGGAGCCCAACATCAAGAGCGGCTGCGGCGGCCTGCGCGACTTCCAAAACCTGCTTTGGATGGCCTTCTTCAAATACCGCACCCGTTCGCTCAAGGAGCTTCAGGCGCACGATCTCATCAACGAGAGCGAGCGCAAGCAGTTGGAGGCCGCCTACGATTTCCTGCTGCGCGTGCGCACCGAAATGCACTACCACGCCAACCGCGCGACGGACGTGCTGGGAAAGAACCTGCAGCCCGCCGTGGCCTACAACCTCGGCTACCGCGAGCGCTCGCCCAGCAAGCGCATCGAGGAGTTCATGCGCGAGGTTTACACCCACTCGCGCAATATCCTGCTCATCACGCGCACCCTGGAACAGCGCCTGGCCCTCTTGCCCCAGCCGCGCCGACTGCCGGGCTTCCCGCTCGGCGGCCGGCTTTCCGGCCTGTTCCCGGGCGGACACAAGCCCGCCAGCGAGCCTGTGGACGGCTTCAAGTTCATTGACGGCGAAATTCACGCCACCTCCAACCGCGTCTTCCGCGACCACCCGCGCCGGCTCATGCGCGTATTCCTTTACGCGCAACAGCGCGGGTTGCGCCTCCACCCGGACCTGGCGCAGCTCATCCGCAACCAAATCAGCCTCGTGGACCACGCCTTCCTGACCGACGAACACGTGCGCGAGACCTTCCTCGCCATCCTCGACCAGCGCGGCAGCGTTGCCCCGATTCTACGCGCCATGCACGAAGTGGATTTGCTCGGCAAGTACCTGCCTGAGTTCGGCAAGCTCACCTGCCTGGTCCAGCACGAGTTCTACCACCAATACACAGCCGACGAGCACACGCTCATGTGCATCGAGCAGTTGGACCGCGTTTGGGAAGCCAAGGCCGCCCCTTACTCGGCCTACGCCCCCCTCTTCCAAAAGCTTGAACGCCCCTTCCTTCTCTACCTTGCGCTGCTCCTGCACGACGTCGGCAAGGCCGACGCCCACGGCAACCACACCGCGGAAAGCTGCGAACTGGCCATGCGCGCCGCCAAACGCCTGCGGCTCGACGCCGCCGCCACCGAGACTCTGCGCCTCGTGATCGAGCACCACCTCCTCATGGCCAGCGTCTCTCAGCGGCGCGACTTGGACGACCCGGCCGTAATCCGCCAGTTCGCCGACAAAGTGCAGAACCCGGAAAACCTGGCCCTGCTAACCCTCCACACCTTTGTGGACGCCCAGGCCACCAGCGACAAGCTCTGGAATGGTTTCAAGGACCTGCTCCTCGGCTCGCTCCACCACAAGACGATGCGGCTCATGACCGGCGGCACGGAGTTCGCACAGGCCGAAGAGAAGCACCGCGAGACTCTCCTGCGAGGGGTCCGCCGCCGTGCCCCCGATTACCTGAGCGAGGAGGAGCTGCAAGCCCACTTCGCCGTGCTGCCCGGGCGCTATTTCCAGATTCATTCGCCCCGGGAGGTCGTCGCCGACCTGGAACTTGCGCACCGCTTCATGCGCCTCCAGGTCTCCGAAGAGGAACACGCCCTAGCCCCCGTCGTCCGCTGGCACAACGAGCCTGACCGCGGCTACAACGTCGTTAAGGTCTGCACCTGGGACCGTGCCGGCCTGTTCCGCAAGATCGCCGGCTCGCTCAGCGCTGCCGGCCTCAACATCCTCAGCGCCCAGATCTTCACCCGCACCGACGACATCGTGCTGGACACCTTCTACGTCGCCGACGCCCGCACCGGCAACCTCGCCGGCTCGGACCAGCGCGGCCGCTTCGAGGGCGTCCTCCACCGGGCACTGACCGGCGAGGAGGTGGACTTCCGCTCCCTGATCGGGCGGCAGCGGATTACCCGCCCCCTCTACCAGGCCTACACCGGCGAGCGCATCGCCACCCAAATCCACCTGGACAACGAGACCTCCGAAAACCGCACGCTAATTGAAATCGAGACCGAAGATCGCATCGGTCTGCTCTACACCATTTCCCAGACCCTAACCGAGCTGGCCCTGGACATCTCTGCCGCCAAGATATGCACCGAACGCGGCGCCGCCCTCGACAGCTTCTACGTCCGGGAACTCTCAGGCGGCAAGGTGCTTGACCCCGAACGGCAACGCGCCATCAAGCACCACCTCTGCCACGCCTTCCAAACCCTGGATCTCCAGCCTCAGAACTCCTGACCTGCCGCAGGGATTTTAAGGCTGCGAGGAATCTTTCTGATGCCACCGCAGGGCTGTTGGGGCCTGCCGCGCTGGACGACCGTTCCTGCTACAAACCCGTCCAGGCCGGCGGCGGCTTTGCTACGTCACAAATGGCTTTAGGCCTCAATTCCCAGCCGTCTTTGAATCTGTTCCAGGGGCACGCCTTTTGTCTCGTGAACCATGGTTTTGACCCAGAGCAACTGGAGAAACATCATGCCGCAGAAGAAGAGGAAGACACAGCCCGGGGCAAGACTGGTGACCATTTTCGGAAAGAAGGTCGTGAGCAAGGCGGCGAAGATCCAGTGCGTGAAGCTGCCCAGCGCTTGCCCTTCGGCCCGATGCCGGTTGGGGAAGATCTCGGCGATGAATACCCAGATCACCGCCCCCTGGCCAATTGCATGCGCGGCAATGAACGCGAAGATGCAAGCCGGGACGATGCTGACATGGCCAGTGAAAAAGGCCCAGGAGGTGAGCCCGAGAGAGAAGATGTAACCGAAAGAGCCAATATAGAGCAGCGTGCGGCGGCCGAGCCGGTCAATCAGCCAGAGGCCGACAAAGGTGAAGATCAGGTTGGTCACGCCGATGCCGACGGATTGGAGCAGGGCGGCTTTCGCCCCGAGGCCGGTCAGTTCGAAGATGCGCGGTGCGAAGTAGAGAACCGCGTTGATGCCTGAGAGTTGGTTGAAGAACGCGATGAGGATGGCGAGCAGAATTGGAGTTTTCAGCCGCCAGGTCCAGAAGCGCGCCGCGCCGGCTCGTTCGGAGGAGGCGGCCACGATCTCTTGCGCCTGTGCCTCGATCTCAGCCGGGGACGCTTCGGGCGCAATCAGCCGGAGGACCTTCAAGCCCGCCTGGCGGTCGCGCCGGCGGCCCAGGAGCCAGCGCGGGCTTTCCGGGATGCCAAGACACATCAGGGTGTAAAGGAGCGAGGGAAACGCCGCGACCCCCAGCATCCAGCGCCAGGCATTCTCGCCGACACCGGCAAGCAGTGCGTTGGACAGGAAGGCGATGACGATCCCAAAGACAATGTTGAACTGGAACATGCCCGCCAGCCGCCCCCGGTAGGCGGGGGGCGCGATTTCCGAGATATAGAGCGGGGCGACCACTGTGGAGATGCCGATGCCCAGACCGCCAATGAACCGCGCGGCGATGAACGAGGCAACTCCCTGCGCGAACCCGCAGCCAACCGCCGAGACGACATAGAGCACCCCGATCGCCAGCAGGGTGGCTTTGCGTCCAAAGCGGTCGGTGGGCCAGCCGCCGAGCAGCGAGCCCAACACGGTGCCGTAGAGCGCCGCCCCCATCGCCACGCCATGCATTCCCGCGCTCAAGCTCCAGAGCGACTGAATCGTCTGCTCCGCGCCGGAGATGACAACGGTGTCGAAGCCGAAGAGGAATCCGGCCAGGGCGGAGGTGATGGACCAGAGGAAGATGCGGCCCTTCATGCGATTGGCCTAACTCAAACCGCCTGTTGCCCCGGCCTGCTGGTTGAACTCTTCGATCAACTGGTCGAAGTAAACCACCTCGTCCTCGAACAGGGCGCGCCAATAATCCGGGTTCCATTGCTCGTTGAGTTCCTGCGCTGTCTTTCCCTGCTGCTCGACCCACGTGTAGTACTTGAGGTTATGAATAGCCTTCCGGTCCAGGTAAGTCAGTTCTTTGAAGCAGTCAATGCCCTGGTGGGCCAACGGGCCGGCGTAATCGGCCACGGCATACTTGTCCTTGTAGGGGCCCCGTTCTTCGTGCAGCTCTGCCAGGCGCGACTTGTAAAGATCGGTCGAATCGGTGAACACGGTTAACAGGAGGTCCTGCTCGCTTAGGTCGAAGTATTTGGCGGTCTTGATTGCGGCCAGGAGATTGCAGATGCTGGAGATGCCCAGCCAGGCAAGCTTCTCCACCTCGCGCTCGTCGGTGCCCAGCGACAACAGATGGTCCCGGCCGGCGGGCTCGTTGAACAGGCGCAGGATTCTCATGCAGTCCTCGTCATCAATCGCCGCCACGGCGTCGGTGTTGCGGACGTTGTGGACCCACGGAACGTGCTTGTCGCCGATGCCCTCGATGCGATGCTCGCCGAAGCCGTTCAGGAGCAGGGTGGGGCATTGCCGGGCTTCGCTGGCCACGATCTTGAGCGCGGGAAAGCGCCGCTTCAGGAAGTCGCCAGCCGCGATGGTCCCGGCTGAGCCGGTCGCCGAGATATACGCCGCGGGGCGCAGGTGCGGGTCGCCCAGTTCGCCCAGCACTTCCTCGATGGCCGGGCCGGTCACGGTGTAGTGGAAGATGGGATTCCCGAACTCGTCGAACTGGTTGAAGATGATGTTCGCCGGGTCTTTCCGCAGTTCCCAGCATTTGTCGTAGATCTCCTTGACGTTGGACTCGCAGCCCGGGGTGGCAATGACCTCGGCGCCGATCTGCTTGAGCCACTCGAAGCGCTCGCGGGACATGCCTTCGGGCAGGATAGCAGTCGCGGGGCAGCCCAGGAGCGCGCAATCAAAGGCCCCACCGCGGCAGTAGTTGCCAGTCGAGGGCCACACGGCCTTGTGCTTCTCGGGGTCGAACTCCCCGCTGACCAGCCGCGGCACCAGGCAGCCGAAGGCGGCGCCGACCTTATGCGCCCCGGTGGGGAAGAACCGACCGGTCAGGCCGATGATGCGGGCCTTGACGCCGGAGATAGCGGGCGGGATTTCCAGGTAGTTCACCCCGCCGTATAAGCCAGATTTCACGTCATTCTTCCACGTGATGCGGAACAGGTTGACGGGGTTGACGTCCCAAAGGCCAATCCCCTTGAGCCGGGACGTGACGGCAGGCGGGATCAACTCCGGACGCCGCAGTTCTTTGAAAGTCGGGATGCGCACCCCGCGCTGGCGGCAGCGCGCGGCAGTCTTCTTAACAACGTCCGGGTAGAGGCGCTTGATGATTTTGGACATGGCTTTCTTGTTTCTGCTTTTCCATTTCCGCTTTCCGGCGGGTCAGCGTTTTGCGGCAGTCGCGGTCAGTTTCTTCAGCATGCCGGGGACGTCCTGGAACCGGGCCATGAGGATCATGGCGGCGATAATAAAAGGCTTGAAGCTGGCCTGGCGGTAGGTGGCGAGGCGGTATTTCTCGAACACAAGCTTCGCGACCTCACCGTGGGCGCAGCTCACGCCTGAGATGTCGGCCGGCAGGCAGTGCAGATAGAGAGCCTCGCCCTTGCGGGTCAGCTTCATCTTCTTCGCGTCGCATTCCCAGTCCTGGTGCTTGGCGTTGTTGGCCAGGCACTCCTTCTCCAGTTGTTTGAGTCCCTCCTTGTCGCCCTGATGCAGCAGAGGCGTCCGCCGCTGCATGACCTGGTAGGGCGCCCATGACTTCGGGTAAACCACGTCCGCGTCTTTGAACGCCGCATCCATGCTGGACACCACTCGGAACCTGCCGCCGCTTGAGGCGCTGTTCTTTCTCGCAATCTCGACGACCTCGGGAATCAGCCCGTAGCCCTCCGGGCAGGCGAGCGAGACTTCCATGCCGAACCGCGTCATCAGCCCGATAACGCCCTGCGGCACTGAGAGCGGTTTGCCATAGCTGGGCGAATAGGCCCAGGTCATGGCGAGCTTCCTGCCCTTCAGCGCCGCCAGCGACCCAAAATGCCGCTTGAGGTGCAACAGGTCGGCCAGCGCCTGGGTCGGATGGTCCACGTCGCACTGCAAGTTGATGACGCTCGGGCGTTGATGCAACACCCCCTTCTCGAAGCCCTCCTGCACCGCTTGCCCGACCTCGCGCATGTAGGCATTGCCCTCGCCCAGGTACATGTCGTCGCGGATGCCAATGACCTCCGTGAGAAAGGAGATCATGTTGGCGGTCTCGCGCACGGTCTCGCCGTGGGCGATCTGCGACTTCTCCTCGTCCAACTCGGAAAGGCCCAGGCCCAGGGCGTTAACCGCCGAGGCAAAGCTGAAGCGCGTGCGCGTGGACTTGTCGCGGAAGATCGAGACGGCCAGCCCGGTTTCGAACACCCGAAACGGTTTGCGCGCCCGGTGCAGCTCGGAAAGGCATTCGGCCACCAGCAGGAGCGCGCGAATCTCGGCGTCGGTTTTCCCCCACGTCAGGAGGAAATCCTTGCCGCAGGTGTCGGTCTTGAGCTTCTGCAGCTCGGCAATCCAGGTCTTGAGAGTATTCATCATTATGGCGCTCTTCTGCGGCGCAGGTTCGTCGCTCAATTGGCCGGGCCGCGAGTCAGGCCGGGAGCCTGACTGACGCGCAGCGGAGTTGCAAGTTCAGAGTCAGCACAAGAGACTGAACCCTTTCTCCAAACCCTTGGGGGGTGCGACGAATCCACCCGCGCCATCGCCTCCCCACGCCCCGCTTCGACGTTGGCAACTGGCAACTCCGCTTTACACGGGCAATCCGTTTGCCGGGCGGACTTAATGTTCCAAGTTGAGGCCCGGGCTGATAGGGTCATGCGGTTTACTGTGTACCTTGAACGATTACTGCCGGAGAATGTGCGCCACCTGGCGCCGGTCGAGCAGGTGTTCTCCGAGGGGCCGCAACAGATTCGCCGCTGGACGCTGCTGAGCACAGGACCGGCTGCGACAGCGTGGCTGCGTTGTCTGGCGCTCGCCGGCCTGGGGCGGTGGCAAATGTCCCGGTTGGCGGGACGGGTGTTGCCCCTGCTCGCCGCGAATACACATCGGCCGGTGCGAATGGAATTCGTATTGGTGCGGCACGCGCCGCAGGAACGCATGCCTCATAGCCCGTCGCGGCATCATCAGGGCTGGCAACTCCTGCCCGGCGGAAGATGGGGAGCGCTGTCGTGTCAAACGCTGCGCTGCGAGGTGCCTGGCGCCCGGCAAGGGATGGTGGAGTCTGGCCGGTCCCAGACGGGGCGTCTCCTGCTGGGGTATGGGCGCTCCATCCGAGTGGGCGCGGACGGCTTTGGCCTGCATCCCGATCAGCGGTTCCGACGGTGTGGGGGCCTGTTCGAATCTGTGTCCAGCGTCACAGACCCGGTCGCGTTTCTGAGACGGCTGCACCACAAGAGTAAGTATCGGGCGGGGCGCGCCCGAGTGGTGTTGGGCCGGCTTAAGGACGGCTTGGGCGACTGGCTCGGCTGGGACCTCGCGCGGAGCCTGGAGCGGGGCGAAGTCGAAGTCCGGTGGAAAGCCACCTCTCCGGCGCGGCGGATTCCGGGAATGGTGGCGCTCGACATTGCCCGTCATGCGTTCGATGCCGCCGCCCGTCTCGGGGAGACCGATCCGCTGCGACAGCCTGGTGTGGTGCTGTTTGAGCGGATAGGCGCTTGGTGCCCGGCTGGGCGACAGGCCGCCTTCGTCCGGTTGCTCGACGGCTGGTTTCCCAACCTCCAGTTCATCCTGGCCCTGGACGCAGCCGCCCGACGTCGGTTCCCCCAACGTCTGCGGCAGCAGCGCCTGCCCATCCCCGAGCCGCAACCGCGTCCTGCGCCGACCCCACCCGGACGCTTACCTCGCCGAGCAGTGCTGCTGGTGGACCTCGACGGCCGCCTGCCCAACCTGGCCTTGATGAAACTCAGCCGTCATTTCAAGGCGCAGGGCCGTGTCGTGGGCTTGTGCCGCGGCGTCAAGTCCCTGCCACCGGTCGAGACCGTGTTAGCCAGTTGCGTCTTCAACGCGCCCGCCTCGGCCCGGCGCGTCGCGGTTTTGCGGCGCCATTATGGATCAGCGCTGCAACTTGGCGGGTCGGGTGTGGACCTGCGCCTGCGCCTGGATCCGCACATCGAGGCGCTGGCCCCCGACTATTCCCTCTACCCGGAGCTGGGTGACCGGGCCCTGGGATTCCTGACGCGCGGATGTCCGTTTCACTGCCCGTTCTGCGTGGTGCCCATGAAGGAGGGCGCCCCCCGCCAAGTGAGCGACCTGGACGGACTGCTGCAGGGCCGCAGGAAGCTGATCCTGCTCGACGACAACCTGCTGGCGCATCCCGACGCATTGCGGCTAATCGAGGAGTTGGTAAGGCGCGCGCTGGCTGTGAACTTCAACCAAACTCTGGACTTGCGGCTGTTGACACCCGAGGCGGCGGCTTTGCTGCGGCGGCTGCACTGCGCCAACTCCGCGTTCACCCGGCGCAACCTGTATTTCAGCCTGAATGACACTCGCCATCTCGAGCTGATGCGGGAGCGCTACGCCCTGCTCCAGCCGCGCCCCAAGGACAACATGGCGTTTGTCTGCATGTATGGCTTCAATACCACGCTGGCGGAGGACGTCGCGCGGTTTCGATTCCTGCGTTCGTTGCCGGGCGCGTATGTGTTCGTACAGCGTTACGTCCCGGTGCCGGGCGGCCCCCCGCCGGATCACCGCCGTCTATTCGATGACGGTGCGGACGCGTTGCTCACGGAATTGGTCCGGATCGTCTTCCGTCAGAACATGAAAAGCATGGAGACCTACTACCGCTGGCTGGCGATCCAATACGCGGCGCAGTGCGGGCGGATTCATTCAGAGCTAGTCGAGACGTTGTTCCGGTATAACGCCCGCTCGCGCATGGGCAGATTCGTGGCGCGGCTGGAGACCTTTTGCGGGCGGGCGCCAGGTGCTGGCGACAGCCCGCCAAGAGAGGGGGTGGAGGAAACGTGACTCTTACTGTGTGATACAAAGTAGAAGACATCCGCGACGAAAGGGCCGAGGCCAAGCGGCACCGGAAGATCTCCGGCACCTTCCGCAGCCTTGCGGCGCTCGTGAACTTCTGCCGCATCCGCAGCTACGTCTCCACCGCCCGCAAGTACGGCCTCAACACGATCGAGGCGCTCCAGCGCGTGTTCCTCGGCACCCCCTTCGTGCCGACCATCAACACCGGGTCCCCTTTCCTCTTTCCGTGGTTAACCCCCTTTACGGCCCAAGTTCCCTCTAGGGAATGGAGGTTGGCCCCACTACAGCACGGTAGATCCGTTGTGGCAGCGTTGCGGGCTGCGAGTCGTGCCAGAGATAACTGGGCGCCGTCAAGGTGACATTCGTTACCCCAACCCAGTTCGTGTTCTGGTTCAGGTTGGTTGTGTACTGGATTCCGTAGGTTGCGCCCACACACCCATAGACCGTCAGGCCAGGATAAAGGTCTATGTCACACAGAGGCGCCGGGATGAGGGTCAGGCAGGTGGATGAGGCTGTATCCGTCACCTGCACACCGCAAATGCTCCGGCCCGTCGCCGTTGAGGTGCTCGTCGTCGAGCAACTATTCGTCGGCACCGCATAACTGCCGGAGAAGCTGCGCTCTTGATTGGGCGCCAAGGTCATCGCCGGCAAGACCGTGCCGCCCAGTGTATTGACAACCACGACACTGGTGAGGGTCACGTTGCCCGTATTGCGAACCGTGCCGCTGAACCCCTGCGTGCCGCCCGGCACAACCGGGCTCCCGGAGCAATTCTGGGTGACATCAATGCCCGGCGTCAAGGTATTCACACAGGTAGTGCTGGCCGTATCGGTCACCCTCTTGGAATTGCCATTCAACTCATCCCAACCTTGGGCCGTGAAAATGGCCGTGGTCGAAGTGCAGGGATTCAAAGGGACCCACGCATCGGTTAACGACTTGGTTTCGCCCACGGCAAGACTGCCGATGGACTTCACTGTGCCATTGACGGAATTGCTTACCGTTACATCAATCAGCGCGATGTCGCCGCAATTGCGGACTGTACCGGAGCAGGTGATCGGAGCACTCTCGCCAACGCCACCGACACAGTTTGCGCTGACATCGATGCAGGGATTCTTTACCACCGTGTTTACCCACTTTATCTCAGAAACGGGCTCGTTGATAATGTTTTGGTGACTTAAGCCGCTGTAATAGAGTTCGGCACGCAGCCGGCCGTCAGGCAGGATGTCCTGCTGACGAACGATGTAAGTGGCCACTACGGGATAAAAAGTCTGTGCGCCGGGCACTAGTGTAGTGTCTCCGAATTGCCTATACATTTTTGTCTCTCCAAGGTTTCTCGCGCCCGCTGGATTTTCGCCAGAATCTCCGCCCCTTTGGCTTTCCACACTTACCGCTTGGGGGTGAGATTACGTTCTATCAGGTAGCCGGTGATGCTCTGGACCAGCTCTTGGATGCTGGCAAAGCTGCCCTCGCGCACGACATCCTCAGTCAAATCCCGAAAGAAACGTTCCACCAGGTTCATCCACGAACTGGAAGTGGGAATGAAGTGCAACACCATGCGATCCAACCCACAGGCGTTTTGTTGGCGCTGGTTGCGCCACCGCATCCACGCTTTGACCTTGGGATGTTTGTGAGTGCTGTAGTTGTCCGCGATCAAGTGCAGCTTTAGTTCGCCAGGCGTCTCTGCGTCCAGTTGTTTGAGGAAGGCCAGCCATTGCCGGTGGGTGTGTTTGGCGGCGGTCGTGCTGAATATCTTGCCGTCCAAATACGACAAGGCCGCAAAGAGCGTGATCGTTCCATGCCGCTTGTAATCATGCGTGCGCGTGCAGGGATGCCCGCCTTTCAAGGGCAAACTCGGTTGGGTCCGCTCCAAGGCTTGGCACTGGCTCTTCTCGTCGCAACACAGCACCAGCGCCCGGTCCGGCGGGTTCAAGTAGAGGCCAATGACGTCCCAGAACTTGGTCTCGAAATGCTTGTCGTTGGACAGCTTGAAGGTACGAACCACATGGGGCGTGATGTCATTAGCACTCCAAAGCCGTTGCACCGTGGCCTTAGAACCCCCCGCCGACTGAGCCATGATCCGCACCGACCACCGGGAGCGATGGGGGGGGTTGCGTTGCCCGCACCAGAATCTTCGCGCGGACTTGGGGATCAAGCCAAGCCTTGCGCCCGCGGCCTTTACTGTCGGCCAAACCGGCCAAGCCCGCCTTGCGAAAACGCTGCTCTCACTTAATCACGACGGGGCGCGCGACGCCAACTTCAGCAGCCGTTCGAGTCTGACTGAGACCGTCGGCCCGGTTAAGAATGATCCAGGCCCGGCGATTTTCGCGGTAGAGGGCGGTGGGCCGGTTGATAATAGCACGCAGTTCTCGCCGTTGTTCGGAAGTGAGCATCAGGGGTCTGATCGGTCGTGCCATATTGTGCATCCTGGCCCATTCCGCATTATGTCAATGTATTTAGGAGACACTACACTAGCGATTGACCTTCTTCCAAGCCGCGAGCTGGCCGTCGGGGCCGAAGGTCAATCGCATATACCGGCTAGGGGCCGTCTGCACGGTAGTGAACCCGCCATAGTAATGCCAGTAGAGGGAGGGGGTGGCCTGGACATAGGTAATACCGCGGTTGATGAGCCACTCGGCGACCAGGCTGCCATCTCCAAGCTTGGCCTGTTTCTCGGGCGGTCCCATCTCGGCGACGGCCTGATCGTAATTATAATGACCGACGCGCCCGGGCCAATCCACGCGCTGCGTTGCGCAGCCGGCCAGCCACAGTGTGACGCAAAGGCAGGCCGCAAGCCGGCAGCACAATCCAGGAATCGCAAATTCGGTCTTCATGCCAGTGTCGTAGTCCAAGAGAGACTTAACACCATTGCCCGGCCCCTGTCAATGCGGCAAGGGCG
>CAZHEW010000027.1:0-3324 GCA_964531815.1 uncultured Verrucomicrobiota bacterium | reverse complement strand
GATGAAGGCAGCGGCGTGCTCTCATTTCAGCTCCCGGAACTCGAACCGGATGTCACCCTGGCGAGGCACGGCCAGCAACATCCATCCTTCCGGCTGGTTGCCGCGCGGCAAGCCGAAGGCGGTGGTGCCGTTGCCAAGCAACTGGACGCCCTGCCACTGGTTGGTAAACGGGTAGTGCAAGTGCCCGCTCAGGATTGCCCGGAGCCCGGCCTGCTCGACCAGCGCCAGCAGCCGGTGCCGCGGCTCCAGCTGGACGTTCCAGGTGCCGAGGCGCGGCTCATCCACGCTCAGCAGGAACAGCGGGTAGTGTTCCAGCAGCAGGGCAGGTTTCGGATGGCGCCCGGCCAGTTCCTTCTGGAGGAACTTCCACTGGTCGGCTTCCTCCTTGAGGCCGCTACCAAACAGACAAGAGTTGATCCCGATTACTCGAATGCCCGCCTTCTCGCGCGCAAACCAGTTTGGGCCGAGCGCCCGGCCAAATCCCTTCACCCGCTCGGAGGTGATGGACGTCTTGACGCTCGCGTTGCCCACAATGCCCACATCATGGTTCCCGGGGACGAACAGCAGCGGCGACTTGAACTGCTTCGCCTTGCGCTTGAACAGCTCCATTTGCTCGCGCGTCCCGCCGTCGGTCAGGTCGCCGCCGATCAGCACCAGGTCCACTTTGGCGGCGTTAACCTGCGCTATCGCCTGGTCGAAGCGCCGGTTATAGGCCAGCCCCGGCTCGTTGGTCCGCAGATTGACGTGGGGATCGGACAGGAAGGCGATGCGGGCGACAATTGCGTCCGGGCCGGCGGCCGCCCAAGCGCCGGCAGCCGCCGACAGCATGGCCCACCCGCACAGAACTTTTCTCATCCTGAATTGCCAAACGGCGGCCCTGGCCGCGCCCCGGGCAGTCAGGCCGGCTGCCGATTCTGCGCTCGTGTGTGGCATCTTAATGGCGCTTGCGCCGGGCTAACGGGCGGGATGCCTTGGCGATAGCCTCGACAATCTGCTGGTAGCCGGTGCAACGACAGAGGTTGCCGGAGATGGCGGTTCGGATTTCCCCTTCGGTTGGCCGTGGATTCCAGTCGAGCAGTGCCTTGGCGCTCATGAGCATGCCGGGCGTGCAGAAACCGCAGTGGGCGGCATCGTGGTCGAGGAACGACTCTTGCAGCGGGTGCAGCTTGCCCTCCGGGGCCAGGCCTTCCACCGTCAACACCTGGCGCCCGGCGATTTGCGGGGCCAGCACGAGGCAGGAGTTGACCGGCTCACCATCGAGCAAGACAGTGCACGCGCCGCATTCGCCGATTTCGCAGCCGCACTTCGTGCCCATCAGCCCCAGGTGCTCCCGCAACAGGTCCAGCAGAGTCGTGTTGGCCGGGACTGTGAGGGTGCAAGGGCGGCGGTTGATCGTGGTGGTGATTACGCACTTGCCCGAGGGCGCCGCCAATGGCGGCCCTGCCGGTTGCGCCTGCCGCTTGCCGGGGGGCTCTCTGCTGCCGGCACCAGGCACGACGCCTGGCTCAGCGCCTGCGGCACACTGCTCCAGCGCCCGCCTGACCAGCACGGCGACGACAGGCTCCTTGTATTCCGTGGACCAGCGGCGCCCCGTGGCCTTGATCATTTCCTCGGAGACTTTGTGCCCGGCGGCGGCGAAAACCTGCCTGGATGGCCGCTGCCCGATCAGCATTTGTTCGGCGGCCTTCACTCTCTGCCAGGTCGGGAAGACCGCCCCCGGCACAATGCGCGCCTCGGTGATGCTCCCGTCGCGCCCGAGTTCGAGAATTGCCGCCACGCTCAGCCGGGAGATGGCCAGCGCGTTGCGCCGCCCCAGCTTGATGAACGCGCTGCGGGCAGCCGGGCCGAGCTTCGGGAAGCGGATTGCCACGAGCAACTCTCCCGGCGCGGCTTTGGTCTGATACGGTTTAACGAACAAGTCGGCCAGTTGCAGCTCGCGGCTTCCCGACCTGGACTGCAAGGTCACCGTCGCCCCCAGCGCAAGAAGCGCCGGCACGGTGTCAGCGCACGCGGCCGCGTTCATGACGTTGCCGCCGATCGTTCCGCGCGCGCGGATTTGCGGCGATCCGATCGCGGCGGCGGCGGCGCTCAGCAGTGGTGCGAACCCCTGCACCAGCTCCGACCGCATCAGGTCGGCGTGCGTGGCGAGCGGGCCAACGGTAATGCTGCCGTTGGATTCAGTGATCCCGGACAGCGCAGCCACGCGGGCAATGTCCAGCACGATCCCCGGGGCCTTTCCAGAGCCGCGCCGCAACTCGATCAGCACGTCGGTTCCGCCTGCCAGCACCCGCGTCTCGGCGGCGTGCTCCGCGAGGACGTCGCACGCCTCGGCGGCGGTTTCGACGGCGATGTATTCGAATGGTCTCACGCGTCGCCTCTCCCAAGCTTGCAGGAGTCGCCGGGCATTGCGTCCTTCCTGACCGAGCCCCGCTGGCCCTTGCGGGTCAGCTTGTGTCCCAGCAGCACGCGTTCGAGCGTGGCGGGGATTTCGCGGATGCGCTTGCCGGTGGCGTTGCCGATCGCGTTCACTATTGCCGGCGCGGCGAGTTCGTTCGCCGGCTCGCCGATTGACTTGGCGCCGAACGGCCCCGCCGCGTCGGCATTCTCGACGATGATCGCCTTGATGGGCGGCACATCCATTGCCGTGGGGATCAGGTATTCGTCGAAGTTCAGTTGCTTCGGCACCGACGCCTCGTAGTCAAACTCCTCCAGCAGCCCATAGCCCAGCCCCATCGCCACGCCGCCATAATATTGGCCGAGCACCGAGTTGCGGTTGATGGCCTGGCCGACATCGTGGCAGGAAACGAAGTCCAGCACGTTCACTTTGCCGGTCTCGGTGTCCACTTCCACCTCGGCGACGTTCGCGCCATAGACGAACGTGAAGTAGGCCTCTCCCCTGCCCTCTTCCTCATGCCAGGAGGTCGGCGGGCCTTTGTGCCAGCCCAGGCCACACATGGTTTTGCCCCGGCGGAAGCACTCCGCCGCCAGCTCGCTGAACGACGCCAGCCGCTTCCCTGTGCCCTTCTCGACGAGGTAATTGTCAGCCAGGTCGCATTGTCCGGGCGCCGCCTTCACCATCTCCGCGCCCACCTCCAGCAAGGTCGCCCGCACAGTCTCCGCCGCCTTCTTCGCCGCCGAGCCGCCCATGATGGTGCCCCGCGACGCCACCGTGGGCCCGGAATCGGGAACGCGGCTGGTGTTGGTGTTCAGGAATCGAATGCGGTTCAGTGAAATCCCCAGCACCTCCGCGGCGATCTGTGACATCTGGGTCTGCGCACCCTGCCCCATGTCGGTGATGCCGGAGGACACAATCACGCTCCCGTC
>CAZHEW010000026.1:0-16470 GCA_964531815.1 uncultured Verrucomicrobiota bacterium | reverse complement strand
ACGGAGCTTGTGCTGCGGACCACCCTGTGGAAACCTGCTCATAATATGGCAAACACCTACACCCAAATCTATATTCAGGTCGTGTTCGCCGTGCAAGGACGCCAGAGCCTGATTCGCCCGGAACGGAAAGAAGAACTGCAAAAGTACATGACCGGCATCGTCACCCGGCAGGGCCACAAGCTCATCGCCATCCACTGCATGCCGGACCACACGCATCTGCTGGTTGGTTTGAAGCCGAGTATGGCTCTCTCGGATTTGGTCGGCGATATCAAGACTGGCTCAACCAACCACATCAACGAGCAGCGGTGGGTGCCGGGACGGTTCTCGTGGCAGGAAGGTTTTGGCGCCTTTTCGTATTCGCATTCGCAACTAACCGGGGTGATTGACTACATCCGGGACCAGGTAAGGCACCATGCGCGCAAAACCTTTCGCCAGGAATACCTGGCGTTCCTCAAGAAGTATCAGGTGCCGCACGATGAGCGTTACATCTTCAGGCCGCTGGAGGAAGAATAGCTCCTCCAGGAGTGGAGGGCGTGCTCGGCGGAAGACAGCTCCGTCAGGAGCGGCATGGGGTGCGGCGGTTTGCCTGCTTGGTGCGGTCCGGGCACATGCCGCTCCTAGCGGAGCTTGTGGGATTCTGTTCATGTCGCGGCTATAAACATGGCGCTCCTAACGGAGCTGGGGAATGTTTGCGAGCGAACTGCAAGCGGGGATGCGGCTGGGCGCACAGGTCACAACCAATGGCGTTGATCTGAGCTTCCCGGCCGCCGCCAATTTGGCCTACTCGGTCCTTTTCCGCACCAACCTGGCTGCGGGCCTCTGGGAGAAGCTGGCCGATGTGCCGGCCCAACCGACGAACAGCACGGCGCAAGTGACCGATCCCGCCGCGACCAACAGCCCGCAGCGGTTTTACCGCGTGGTGACGCCCCCGTGGCGGTAAGCAGGCTGAAACTTGCTGCTAATAGGCTTGAACCTCGAAGTGGCATGTGTGAGCTTTACCCAGTGAATGCAGTCAAAGTTGACAGGGCCAAGCGAATCCGGTTGCCGATCCTGACTCCGGGCGACTACTACGAGCCTGAAGTCCGGGGTCCGGGAGCGAACGAAATCACCTTGCGGCGAATGCCTGCGCCAAGCCGTCGGTGGACCAGAGAGGAAGCCTTGCAGACCCTCAACCAGAGCCCACTCCGATTCACCCGTAGCTGGGAGCAAGTCAAACAGGAGACGCGGTGATCCTGTTCGACACGAGCGTCATCATTGACGCGCGAGACCCGGACAGTCCGTTCCATGCTTGGGCGAAGGAACGGATCGCCGAGGCCGTGGCCGGGGAAGGGGCCGCGGCCAGTGCCATTGTGGTCGCTGAAGCGAGCGTGCGGGCCAAAGATCGAGATGCGGTTCCCAGCTTGCTGGAGGGCTTTGGCATGATCCTGGTTGCTTTGCCCGTGTCGGCTGCCGTTCCGGCGGCCAAAGCCTTTGCGCTGTATCTGGATCGGCTCAAGAAGGAGGGCAAGCGAACGGAGAACAGGATTCCGCTCCCGGACTTCCTGATTGGCGCTCACGCGCAAGCAGAAGGGTTGAAGCTGGTGACTCGGGATCCCGACCGCGTCCGGACTTACTTCCCGAACGTGGACTTGGTATCGCCCTAACACTTACTGCAGGAGATAGTTTGCGCACGCACGCACCACGCACCACGCACCACGCTTTAGGTTGCCAGGCCATCCAAATAACTCTGCAAGAGGATGGCGGCGGCCATCTTGTCCACCTTCTCCTTGCGTTTGTCCCGCCGGACGTTGCCCTGGATCAGGAGGCGATTGGCCTGAGCCGAGGTGAGTCGCTCATCCCAGGTCCGTATCGGCACGGTGACGTTGCTCTCTAGCGCGGTGATGAATTCCTGCACCTTCTGTGCGGCCGGGCCGTGGCTGCCATCCATGTTCCGCGGCAGGCCGACGAGGATCAGCTCCACCTCCTTCTCTTGCAGCAGCTCCTGAAGCCGCGCCAGGAAGTCAGCGAACGGTTCCGCCGGAATGAACTCCAGCGGCTGGGCGATCATCTTGAGCTCATCGCTGACGGCGATGCCTATACGCCGGCTGCCGTGGTCTATCGCAAGAATGCGCATGCGGCCAGTTTGCCGCAAACGGGCGCCCAGGCCACTCACAAAAACCGGCCTGCGCGCCCCCCGGGCCGTCACAATGTCTTCATCACCCTGCCGGCCGCCGCCGCTGTTCGCTCGATATCCGCCGCGGTGTGCGCCGTCGAGACAAAACCCGCCTCGAACTGCGACGGCGCCAGGTATATGCCCTCGGCCAGCATTCCGTGGAAGTACCTCGCAAAACGCGCCCGGTCGCTCTTCATCGCCCCGGCCGCATTATGCACTGGTTCGCCCGTGAAGTAGCAGCAGAACATCGAGCCGCAGCGATTGAACTGCACCGGCACGCCGGCAGCCCCGGCGGCTTCCTTCATGCCGGCTTCGAGCGCCGAACCGAGCTGCTCGAGCTTTGCATAGGCATCGCTCTCCGCCAGCTCTTCCAGCGCCGCAATGCCCGCCGCCATCGCCAACGGATTGCCACTCAACGTGCCCGCCTGATACACCGGCCCGAGCGGCGCGAGGCAATCCATGATCTCGGTCCGCCCGCCGAAGGCCCCCACCGGCAGACCGCCGCCAATCACTTTGCCAAAGCAGCTCAGGTCCGGCGTGATGCCGAAGCGCTCCTGCGCGCCGCCCCGGGCCAGGCGGAACCCGGTCATCACCTCGTCGAAGATCAGCAGCGCCCCGTTGGCCGCCGTGATCTCGCGCAGAAACTCCAGGTAGCCCGGCCGGGGAAGATACAATCCCGCGTTGCCCGGCACCGGCTCCACAATGATGCCCGCAACCTGTGTCTTGTTTGCCGCAAAGGCCGCCTTTACCGCCTCTGTATCGTTAAACGGCAGGACAATCGTATGCTGCGTGAACGCCGCCGGCACCCCGGCACTGTCTGGGGTCCCGAGCGTCAGCGCGCCCGAACCGGCCTTCACCAACAGCGAGTCGGCATGGCCGTGGTAGCACCCGTCGAACTTGATGATCTTCTCCCGCCTGGTGAAGCCGCGCGCCAGGCGGATGGCCGACATCGCCGCCTCGGTGCCCGAGTTGCACAGCCGCACCTTCTGCACGCTCGGCACCCGCGCGCAGATCAGCTTCGCCAATTGCACCTCGAACGGGTTCGGTATCCCGAAGCTCGTCCCGTCCAGCGCTGCCGCCCGCACCGCCTCGATGATCCGGGGATGCGCATGCCCGAGGATCGCCGGCCCCCAGGTGCCGACATAGTCCAGGTACTCGTTGCCGTCCACGTCCCACACCCGCGCCCCCCTGGCCCGCTTGACGAAGAACGGCTGCCCCCCCACGGCGCGAAAAGCCCGCACCGGCGAGTTGACGCCCCCAGGAATGTATTTCAACGCCTCGGCAAAAAGCCGCTCGGATTCAGGCCGCGAGATCATGGGGGTATTCTCAGAAGAGCCCCCCCAACGGTCGAGGGCAAAAGCGCCCACAGATCGGTCATTTTGCCGATTGTTTTATGCGGAGGCGCTGTTTTATGCTGGTGCGGTGGCAAGGGCCGCCCCGCCACCACCCTGGATATGACTCCGACATTGCTGATAGTAGATGATGAGAAGACGACGCGCGAGGGATTGCGCGCCGCGCTTGAGCATCGCTACGACGTGTACCTGGCCGAGGACGCGAAGGCGGCGATGGAGTTGCTGGAGGCGGACCATTTCGATGTGCTGCTGACGGATTTCCGGCTGCCGACCGAGGACGGAATGAAGCTGATTGCGCGTGCCAAGTCGCTGTCCAAGCCGCCAATTTGTATACTGATGACTGCCTACGGGTCTGAGGAACTGGCCGTCGAAGCGATGAAGCAAGGGGCGGACGATTACATCGCCAAGGGGCGGCTGCAGATTGACGAGCTGGAAATGCGGATCACCAACGCGTTGCGACGGCAGAGGCTCGAGGCGGAAAACGTGGCCCTGCGCCAGCAGCTCGACACCAAGTTCGGTTTGCAGAACCTGATAGGCGAATCACCCGCCATGAGAGAGGTGTTCGAGGTGGTGCAACAGGTGGCGCCAACGCGGGCGACGGTGCTGTTGCTGGGCGAGAGCGGGACGGGCAAGGAGATGGTCGCCAAGGCAATTCATCAGCTCAGCCCCCGCGCGCAGCAGCCCATGGTGGCGGTGCATTGCGCGGCGCTTTCGCCGACGCTGCTGGAGAGCGAGCTCTTCGGCCACGAGAAAGGCGCCTTCACGGGCGCGTATGAGCGCCGCCTGGGCCGGTTCGAGCAGGCGCAAGGCGGCACGCTGTTTCTGGACGAGATCGGCGAGATTGACGCCACCATCCAAGTCAAGCTGCTGCGCTTCCTGGGCGAACGGACGTTCGAGCGGGTCGGCTCAAATAAGACGCTAAGCGCCGATGTGCGCCTGATCGCCGCGACAAACCAGAACCTCGAAGCGCAGGTCAAGGCGGGCGCGTTTCGCGAGGATCTCTACTTCCGCCTGCGGGTGGTGGAACTCCGGCTGCCGCCTCTGCGGGAACGGTTGGAAGACATCCCCTTGCTGGCGCGGGCGTTTCAGAGCGAGTTCAGCCGGGAGAATGAGAAGCCGCTCAAGGGCTTCACCGCCGAGGCTTTTGACGCGCTGATGCGGCACCAATGGCCGGGGAATGCGCGTGAATTGCGCACGGCCATCGAGCACGCCGTCATCCTGTGCCGGGGCGAGAAGATCACCCTGCGCGATTTGCCGGCGGCGCTGCGCGAGGCGGTCAACCAGGCGCCGAATGAAAAGGACGTTAAACGGTTGCTCGCACGCAATGATCTGACGGCCAAAGAGGTCGAGCGGGAGCTCATCATTCATACTCTGAAAGCGACCGATGGGAACCGTACACAGGCCGCCAAGAGACTGGGTATGAGCCGGCGCAACTTTCACCGTAAATTGCATCTGCACCACCTCGAGGAAATCTGAATATGCCTTTATTGCAGGACTTGTTGCACAAGATGGAGGTTGGGACCGGCATCCGCTATTTGCGCGTGGTGCTCGTCCTGATGGCGGTGGTTTTGCTGGCGGTGATTTACAACTGGCGTGGTTACAAGAACATGGCCACCCAGGAAGCGATGGACTCGGCGCAACTGGCGCGCAACATTGCGGAGGGAAAGGGCTATACCACTCTCTTCATTCGCCCCTTCAGCATGTACCTGGTCAAACAGCGCAGCCTGGAAAAGGGGGAGATGCCAAAACTCGGCGAAGTCGCCGACCTGACCCGGCTCAAAGAGATGCATCCGGACCTGGCTAACCCGCCTGGCTACCCGGTGGTGCTGGCGGGACTGTTGAAGGTGTTGCGGCTGGATTACGCCGTTTCAACCACCAAGCCTTTCTGGAGCGATAACAGGCGGTTCTGGCGCTACAAGCCTGATTTCGTCATCACCCTGTTCAACCAGTGCTTGTTCCTGGCGGCCCTCCCGCTGGTGTTTTTTCTGGCTCGACGCCTGTTTGACTCCGGGGTGGCCTGGCTTTCGGCTGGCCTGCTGCTGGGCACGGAACTGTTTTGGCGGTTCAGTGTCTCGGGGCTATCCACGCTGCTGCTGCTGCTCATCTTCCTCGGGCTGGTCTGGTGCATCGTTCTGCTTGAACACGAGGTGCGCACCCCCAAATGGGGAACGTTCGGCGTATTCGCTCTGGCTGGCCTGACTGGCGCGATGGTCGGGGCCGGCGGGTTGACGCGCTACGCGTTCGGCTGGTTGATCCTCCCCGTCATGGCATTCCTGATTCTGTTTGGCGGACAGCGGCGGATTGCGCTGGCCCTGGCCGCTTTGGCGGTGTTTGCGGCCGTCATGACGCCGTGGGTGATCCGGAATTATGATGTCAGCGGCGCCCCCTTCGGCACCGCCACCTACTCGGTGGTGGAAACCACCCTGCTCTACCCCGAAAACCGGCTCCAGCGCTCCCTGGAGCCGGACTTCAGCCGTCTCTACCTGATGGCTTTCTGGCTCAAATTCGCCAACAACCTTCGCCAAATCGTCTCCAGCGATCTACCCCGGCTCGGCGGCAGTTGGATCACAGCATTGTTTCTGGTCGGGCTGCTCGTCGGTTTTCATAATCCCGCAGTCAGGCGCTTGCGCTACTTCCTGTTGGGGTGTGTGGGGGTGCTGAGCCTGGCGCAGGCATTGGGTCGAACCGCGCTTTCCGAAGAGGCACCCGAGATTAACTCCGAGAACCTGCTCGTGCTGGTCGCGCCATTGGTGTTGGTCTATGGCGTCAGTCTGTTCTTCCTGCTGCTTGAGCAAATACGTTTGCCGTTCCGCCCAATGCGCTATCTCGTTATCGCCATCTTCAGCCTGGTGGCCTGCCTGCCGATGCTGTTCCTGTTTCTGCCTCCCAAGACCAATCCCGTCGCCTACCCGCCCTATTACCCGCCCGCCATCCAGACGATCGCCGGCTGGCTGAAAGAAAAGGAACTGGCGATGAGCGATATCCCCTGGGCGATGGCGTGGTACGGCCAGCGGCAATGTGTCTGGCTGACGTTGAATTGCACCGCGGAAACAAAGGAATCAAGCGCCGGGGAGAGTTTCTTCGCCATTAACGACTATCACAAGCAAATCAATGCCCTTTACCTGACCCCGCGCACCATGGACGCTCGCTTCCTGACCCAATGGATTCGCGCGGGTGAACAGAGCTGGGGTAATTTCATCCTGGAAAGCATGTTGAAGAAGAAGGTCCCGGCGTATTTCCCGCTCAGCGAATCACAATCCGGCTGGCTGCCAGAACAACTTGTGCTGACTGACTGGCAGCGTTGGCGAAAACCGGGCTAGCGGTCCCCTCCCGCGCTCCTGGCGCGGTTGACAGCGCCTGGCCAAGCCTTGAATATAGGCGCATGAGCGAGATCATCTATCCCCGGAGTCCCCGCGAAGTGATGTGCGGCTGGATGCACCTGCCACGGTTCATTGACAAGATTCGCCTGCATCAGGCGGGCAAATTGCACCCCGACTACCAGCCCAACCTGTGCAAAGGCTTCGACGGCTTGTGGCTGGAGACTGCCGGCGTCGAGGCCGAACAGTTCCTCGAGGTAGTGCGCAACAGCATCACGGATGGGCAGGTCTGCGACTGGGTGCGCAACAACGTGCAAAAGCCCGAATCCGTCAAAGCCGCCCACCTCGAGCGGATGCTCAATTATCCAAAGCAGGACGATGCGGAAATGCAGGCGCGCCTCCAGATGCGCAAGGAACAGGCGGGGCTCGCCCACCGCGCGGACATCCAAACCTTTGTGGACTTCATTGACGCTGACGAGCAGCGGATTTGAAGACAACGCCGGCTCGCGCGGCCGTTCTCGCGCTCACCAGCCCGCAGCAGAAGGGAGTGAAGGTTCGGCCGCCGAGCCGATTAGCCGGTTGCTTTGTGTTCCATCCAGAACGGCGCGGTGGCGAACCAGACGAGCGCGGCGACCAGCAACCAAAGCTGGGCCAGCGGCAGTTCAATTCGGTCGGCAAAGAACAGCACGGCCGGCAACAGGGTCGCAGCCAGCGCCACATAGGAAATGATCTGCGCGATGCGTTTCATGACTTAAGCAGGCACAGGCCGTCCCGCGCGGCCCTGGAGCAACTTGCTCAACACGACGTAGAGCAATGACGTGACGAACCAGCCCGGCAGGCTGACGAAGAATATCTGGGTGCGGCCTGTGAGCACCAGCCCGGTGCAAGCGGCAATCGTCAGCAGCCACGCCAAGCCAGCCGCCCAGTTGAACGAGATACCGCTGGCGGTCGCAAAGTTCGAGCGCAGCCCGAGTTTCGGCAGCACCCAGAAGTCCATGAAGATCACCGCGCCCATCGGCATCAGGATCATCCCCCAGAGCGCTACAAAATCCAGCAGGCGCATCGTCACGATGGGAAATATGGCAGTGACGCTGGCAATGAGGCCGGTGACCAGCGTCACCTTGAACCGGGAAGATTGGGGAATGAGCGATTGGAAGGCGAGGCCGGCCCGGTAGAGCGTCGGATTGGCCGTCGTCCAGCCGGCGCCGATTACGGCCAGCAGTCCCGCCACGCCGCACGCGCGATGGGCCAGCGGGCCGGGCAGGACGGCGGTGTTGCCCGGATCCTGATGAAGCTGGACGGCGTAAAGCACAGAGGCGGCAATCCACGCCATGAAATGGCCGATGTACATCCCCGCCGCCGAGGTCAGGCCATACCAGGATTTCTTCGCATACCGAAGGACGGAGAGATCGGCCATGCCGATGTGCCAGGCCATGTTGCAGAACCAGGCGAAGAACATCACGTGCCAGAAGGTGAACTTGACCTGCCCTGGCTGGGGCTCGCCGCCGGTCCAGATCACCGTGCTGGCGATACGCCAGAAGTCTCCCGCCGATTGCAGCCCCATCTGGCGCAGGCCAATGATGCCAAAGACGACAAACATCAGCACCATCCACGGCGCCGCGATATTGGCGAAACGGGACACAAACCGGTAGCCATAAGCCGCGACGGCCGAGAACAGCACGCCCGTGACCAGCACAGCGACCACCCAGCCGACACCCGTCGGCAAGGTGTCGGTCAACTGCGGCATCGGGAACTTGAAATAGACCCCCAGCGCCGTGGCGGAGACCGTTATCATCGCCCCCGCCAGGACGGTGAACATCACCCCGTTGGCCAGGCTGTAAAGCGTCACCAGGCGCCGGCCGCAAATCTGCTCAAGATGATAATAGAGCGTCAGCCGCGCGCGGGTGGCGATGGGCGCAGTAAGGAATGTCCAGCTCAATACCGCCAGCAGGTTGCCGGCCAGCAGCCCGAAAACGAAGTTGAAGGCGCTCACGCCGGAGGCCAGAAACAGCGGGCCGATCATCAGCTCCGTCCCGGCCACATGCTCCCCCGCAAACTGCCCGATGTAGTTCTTCAGCCCGAGCAGGGCCTTCTGAGGCACCGGCTCCCGCTCATATTCGTTCACCGGATCGTGATGTGCGCCTTCAGTCATTGAGCCAATCAGGTCACGGCCAGTATGGCTGCCTCACACGGCTTGCGCACGGAAAAAAGTTCCAACACTCTGAAGCCGTTATGATCCTTTGCATTGGAACAACACCGGCGGCGCAACGAGTGATGGTCTTTGGGCGGCTCACGCTCGATGCCGTGAACCGCGCCGTAAAGACCCTCGATGGTCCGGCGGGCAAGTCGGTCAACGTCGCCAAGACACTGAAGGCCCTGGGCGAGCAGCCGCTAACCGTCGGCTTCCTCGGCGGGGACCGCGGGGACGAAGTGCGTGCCTTGCTCACAGCGCAGGGCATCGAGCTGGATTTTGTCCAGGTGCCCGCACGCACGCGGCAGTGCGTCACCCTCCTTGACCAGACCGCCGGCACCATTACTGAACTGGTCGAAGAAGGCCAGCCGGTGTCGGCGGCGGACTATGAAGCGCTCCTGGACGTGATCCGGCGCCGCGCCAGGGGTTCCCGCGCCGTTGTGATGTCAGGCAGCCTCACCCCGGGCGGGCCGGCGGATTTCTACTTTCATTGCATCCAAATCGCACGAGAGGCAGGGGTGCTCGCGGTGGTGGACGCCCAAGGCACCGCGCTCGCCGAGGCGCTCAAGGCCGGGCCGGATCTCGTCAAGCCCAACCGGTCGGAACTGGCGGCGACACTTGGACGCGAACTCAAGGATGAAGCCGCTATCATCTCCGCCATACACGCGCTGCGCGAGCGCGGCGCGCGGCGCGTGGTGGTCACGGCCGGCAAAGGACCCACGCTGGCGCACGATGGCCGGAACGGCTGGAGAATCCAGGCTCCGCGGATTGACGCGACGAACTCGACCGGCTCGGGCGATGCCTTTACGGCCGGGTTGGTCTGGCGGTTGGCGCGCGGGGACGACCTCGGCGAGGCCTGCCGCTGGGGCGCAGCCGCCGGCACCGCCAATGCCCTGACACTGATGGCCGGCGAAGTCCGCCGCAACGACGTCGAACGCCTGGCGGCGCAAGTGAGCGTGGAACCATTGCTGGGCGGCTAACCGCAGAAGGGCAGAGCCCGCCGCGGAGAGGCTTGCAGCGACGCGCATTCTCCGTCGGTGTGATTTTCCTGCTTGCAAAATGCAGCCGATGAGGCGAGGTTGCATCCAGATGGGCGCGCTTGGAAAAGCGTGAGGGCGGCGAGAGTTCTTTGGCATGCAAGTGATAGCAGACTTTACCCTGCCTATGCTCGTGATTAGAAACTATGTCCTTGAACCGTAGTTGATAAGTCATGGGGCTTTAACCGTGGTTGTGGCCGACAGGCCTTTACTGGAAGTCGAAAGCAATCCGGCGAGTCCCGCCTGTTTCTAACAAGTTCAAAGGAACTGTTACACACGGCACTGGCGGGGTTCTTTTTTGGGGCGAGGGAGTTTTTCTTTTGGGCAACGCGAGCGCGGGCTGTTATCGTGACTGCATGTCGCGGGATGACCTGTTTTCCACCCCGCCCGAGCCGCCATCCGCGGATGCGGGCGCCGGAGAGGCAAGCGCCTTCCGGCATCAGCCGCTGGCCGCGCGCATGCGACCGCGCAGCCTGGGTGAGTTCGTCGGCCAATCCCCCATCCTCGGGCCGGGCCAATTGCTGCGCCGCGCCATCGAGGCCGACCGCATCCAGTCGCTGATCTTCTACGGCCCGCCGGGCACCGGCAAGACTTCCCTGGCGCAGATCATCGCCCGCCAAACCCGCAGCAAGTTCGAGCGGCTGAGCGGGGTCGAATCCAACGTTGCCGACATGCGCCGCGTGCTCGCACAGGCAGCCAACCGGCTCGAGAACAAGCGCCAATCCACTATTCTGTTCATTGACGAAATCCACCGGTTCAACAAGGCGCAGCAAGACGTCCTCCTGCCGGACGTCGAGGCCGGCGTGGTGCGCCTGATCGGCGCAACAACGCACAATCCCTTCTTCTTCGTCAACTCCCCCCTGGTCTCCCGCTCGCAGATTTTCGAGCTGCGGCCGTTGGCCGAGGACGATCTATATGTCCTGCTCCAGCGGGCGCTGGCGGACCAGGAGCGCGGGCTGGGCTATCTCAAGGCCCGGGCGGACGAAGTGGCGCTGCGCCATCTGGCAAAGCTGTCCGATGGCGACGCGCGCAAGGCGTTGAACGCCCTGGAAATCGCCGTCCTGACCACAGCGCCCGGTCCCGACGGAGTGATCCACCTCGACCTCACGGTGGCGGAGCAGAGCATTCAAAAGAAGGCGGTGGTTTACGATGACGAAGATGCCCACTACGACACCATCTCGGCGTTTATCAAGTCCATGCGCGGGAGCGACCCGGACGCCACGCTCTACTGGCTGGCGAAGATGATTCACGCGGGCGAGGACCCGCGCTTTATTGCGCGGCGGATTGTGATCCACGCGGCCGAAGACGTCGGGCTGGCGGACCCGATGGCGCTGGTGCTGGCCAACGCCGCGTTTCAAGCGGCGGAGTTCATCGGCTGGCCGGAGGCGCGGATTCCGCTGGCGGAGGCGGCTATCTACATCGCCACGGCCAACAAGAGCAACCGCACCGTCATGGCCATTGACGCGGCGCTGAAAGATGTCGAATCCGGCCGCACGCTGGCGGTTCCCGACCATTTGCGCGATGCCAGCTACCGGGGCGCCAGGCGGCTCGGCCACGGCGAGGGGTATCAGTACGCCCACGATCATCCGGGGCATTTCGTGGCGCAGGATTACCTCGGGGCGCTCAAGCGCTACTACGAGCCGACTCAGCAAGGGGTGGAGAAGAAGATCAAGGAGCGCCTGGACCAGTGGCGGGCGCTGACGGCCAAGGCGCAAACCCGCAACCCGAAATCCGAAGGATAAACAGTGTGGCGGTAAACCAGGCGCATACGATTAGAGAAGCGAAACGGGCGTTGCGAAAGCAGGTTCGCGCCGGGCTCGGGCGGCTGAGCCCGGCGGAACGCGATGCCGAGTCGGCCCGGGCGCGCGCCCGCCTGGCGGCGCAGCCGCTGTGGCAAGCGGCGCAATGGGTGCTGTTCTTCGCACCCCTGCCGCAAGAGTTGGACGTGTGGCCACTGCTGACCGAGGCGCTCGCCGCCGGCAAGAACGTCGCCCTGCCCCGCTTCGTGGCCGAGACACAGACCTACGAGGCCTGCTCGATTCAAAATGCCGAATTGGACCTGCGCGCCGGCCACTTCGGCATTCGCGAGCCGAACCGCCACTGCACCCGGCTTGCCGCGCGTCGGCTGGACTTGATTCTGGTTCCGGGAGTGGCCTTTGACCTGCGCGGCGCGCGGTTAGGCCAGGGCAAGGGCTACTACGACCGCTTGCTGAGGGAGTGGCACGGGACGACCTGCGGGGTGGGGTTTGATCAGCAACTGATAGACGAAGTTCCCCTTGAACCGCATGATGTGTTCCTGAACTGCCTTCTCACGCCAACCCGCTGGGTTGAGTTGCCGCCACACTCCTCACGCCCGCCCCGAACTGCAGGCGCTGCTGTCCCGCAGCCGTGAAAAGTGCGGCCTGAAAGAAGTTGAAGACGGAAACTCCGCGATGGAGCCAGGCAAGGGGCGCAGGCGCCTGCGCCGACCCGAGGGTTACCGGGGATACTGATTGAACATGCCGCCGGGCAGGCCGGTTTCCCAGCCTTGCGGCCGATTCCAGGGCGTCTCTGACACGTTTTCCGACTCGGTGGTGGCGCAGCCGCCGCCAACCACCGCCGCCAGGACCACCAGCAGCAGAAAGACCCGGTGCAAACTGGACCCAACCATTCTCATGAAGCGGGGTGGGCGGGAATAACGATGTCGCCCTCCATGACCTGTCCGAGTTCCCAACCGGGCATGACGTTGGCAATGCAGCGGTCCTTTTGCACGCTGCGCACGACCACCTTGGCCACGAGCCGGCCATTGCGGTTTACCAGCAGCTCGCCGCGCTCCAGGACGCCTTGATCCTCGCCCACATTGAGCACCACGAAATTCCACTTCGGATCCGCCACCAGCACTTTGCCCTTCAGGGCCGCCGGCAGCGACACGAAGAAGTTCGGGTCGCGGTACACGGAAAGCTCCGTGTCGAGCTTTCTAATCTTCTGGTTCAGGATCTTGTTCTCGGTTTCCGCCACTTGCAGGTTATCCTGGAGAGTCTTGAACTGTTTGTTCATCGCCAGAATCTGCTGGGGCGTGACACCGGTCACCTTGTAGGACGCCAGTTCCGCCTGGGCATCGTTTCGCTCCTGGCGGGTCTTGTTCAGATCCTCGGTCAACTTGTCGGCGCGCTTGGTTTGAGCAAGCAGGTCAGCTTCCGCCTTTTCTTTGGCAGCCACCGTCGTCTCCAACTCTTCCTTGGTGTCCTTCAGCTCTTTAGTGCGGGTGTCCAGATCCTTCTTGGTAGTCTTGTATTTGCCCTCAAATTCCAGGTGAAGCGCGGTCTCCCGGGCGAGGTCTTCCTGCAAAATGGTGATCTTCTCTTTGACCTTCAAGAAGTTCAGTACGCCCACCGCCAACCCGGCGAGGATGGCCACGATTAAGCTGATTCGAATCAACATGCTGCGGTGCTTGATTTAGTTGTCGGGGCGAAATTAGGCGTTTGAGTCCCGCATGTCAACGCCCAAATCAGCCCAAAAACAAGCGGCCAATGTTACTCATCTCGCTTCAAGACGACCAGCCAGGCGGTCGCATTGGGAGAGTTGCCCCCCAGGACCAGCATGTCTCCTTTCGGGAGGGCCTGTCTCCGCTTCATCACCTCCTTGCCCTTGCCGATAAGCAGGACTTCCACCTCGGACGTGGCGAGCTTGCTGAGTTTCACCTGGCACTTGTCGCTCAACGTGACCTCCTTGGTTGCGCCTTGCGACACTTCAAAGTCTACCCGCTTGACCTCGTACCAATTGGTCCATTTGAGCGGCAGTGTTTTGAGCTTCTGGCGGATGCCGGGATTGACCGGCTGGTAGCTCTTGCCTTCCGGCGGTTTGCTGTCATCGGTGCCCCAGAGGAGGAATGCCTGCAGTTTCATGTCGGCCGCCTGCGCGCCGTACCCGGCGCCGGCCAGCAGCGCCAGCACCAGTGGAACCCAAACGAGAGTGATCGCTGTCTTGTGTCTTGCTCTCATCAATGGCTCGATTGTACCCATCCGGGCGCTCTCCGCAACCTACTTGTCGGCGGGATAAGAAAACCACACCAGCGTTGTGCCGGCCGAATAATCGCGGTAGGTGAACGCGCCGGCGTCGGCCAGGGCGATCTCCACCTCAGCCCCCGCCGACTGGCCGGACGGCCGGGGGAGCATCAGCCCGGCGATAACCAGCAGGGCAACCGCCGAAGCGGGAACGAGAAACCGGCGAAACCCGGCCAGGTACGATCCCCGCGGGGCGCGTGCCGGGGTCGGGGCCTCCTGGCGCGCAATCTCCCGCTCGATCTTCGACCAGAAGAACTCGCGCGTCTCGGGCAGCCGGAGGTCTGCCTCGAAGCCGGCGAGGGCGCCGCTAGTATTGCGCAATTCCTCGGCCAGCGCCCCCGCTTCGCGGTCCCGGGCGGCCCAGTCGGCCACCTCGCGCGACTCGGCTTCGGACAGCTCGCCGTCCAGCCAGGCTTGCAGCTTCAACTGTGCATCATGGTCCATCACTTCGAATCCGGTTTCTTCAAATCGGCCAGCAGAGCGGCCAGCTTTCGGCGCGCGTAAAACAGCCGCGACATGACTGTGCCAATCGAGCAGCCCATTGTGCGGGCAATCTCTTTGTATTCCATGTCTTCAAATTCATTCAGCACCAGCACCGTGCGATGCTCATGGGACAACTGCCCCAGCGCCCGGTCAATTCGCCGGCGCAGCTCGGCGCGTTCCAGCCCGGCGGTCGGGTTGACGGTCACCACCGGCATCTGCCGCTCGACGCCGCCCGACTCTTCGTCGAGAGCCTCGATAGACTCGACCCGCTGCCGCTTTTGCCGGCGCAGCTCGTCCAGACAGAGGTTGATGACGATCCGCGTCAGCCAGGTGCCGAAGCTCGAGTCGCCCTGGAACTGGCGCAGCCGCTGCCAGCCCTTGACCCACGCCTCTTGAGAAAGATCCAGCGCTTCCTGTTCATTGCGCATCATGCTGTAAGCGCGCGCGTAAATCTTGTCGCGATGCCGTGCGACCAATTCCTCGAACGCAGCCGTGTCGCCCCGCTGCGCCGCCTGCGCCAGCGTCCGGTCATCGGCAGAGGAATAATCTTTAACGGCCATGAATTCGACGCCAGGGAAACTCCTGGTATTCAACCCGGGCTACAATTTCCCCTTGGTGGTGGGCAGCCGTCCCGCCATCCGCGGATCCCGCCGGCAGGCCGCGTCCACGGCCTTGGCGAAGGCCTTGAACAGGGCCTCGGCGATGTGGTGCGGCTCGTCCCCGTAGAGCAGCTCCAGATGCAGGTTGCAGCGGGCTTCGTTGGTGAAGCCCTGAAAGAACTCGCGGGCGAGACCGAACCGGAACGCGCTGGACATGTCTTGTTTTCTCTCAGCCTTGCTGACGCGCCTGTAGGCAAGGGCGTTCATTCCCCGCCAGACCAGGCAAGGCCGCCCGCCGAAGTCAATCACGCACCGCGCAAGGCATTCATCCATCGGTATATACGCCTCGCCGGTGAAAGGGTTGCGCGGGTCAAAACCCGCCCCATAGCGGCAAATGCCCTTCTTATCCCCCAGCGCCCGGGCAAACGCCTGCCCCAGCGCGATGCCGCAGTCCTCCACGGTATGATGCGCATCCACCGCCAGATCCCCCTGGCACCGTAGCCTCAAGTCCACCACCGCGTGCCTCGCGAACAGGGTCAGCATGTGGTCAAAGAAGGGGATGCCCGTGTGGATGGAGGACTTGCCGGTCCCGTCAATGTTCAACACGATCGCAATCCGGGTCTCTTTGGTTGCGCGGCGGATGTTTGCCCGTCGGGATTTCATCTTGGGACCAGTTAACCAAATGCCGCCCGCCAACACAAAGCCCAAACCGCCGTCGCGGCCGCTGCCGCGCCGGCCAGGGCGGAGAGGGCATTGCGAAGCGTTGCGGTGATTCTCATCGGCCCGCTCGATCAGTTGGCCGGCGGCGCTGTTCGCCCCAGCCGCACCCGGGGCCGGGCCGGCCGCGGGCGCCGGTTCAGGCGACCTGCAGCTCGCGGACCACGAACGGGGCGAACTCCTCGTGGAGATGGGGCGGGATGCGGGCTTTGAAGCGGGCGGTCTTGCCGTTGTAGTTCCGCTCGATCACCTGCCCAACCTCATGCAGGCGCGCAATCACGCCCGACTGCTCGTGCGGCACGGAAAGCTCCATGAACTCGCGGATAGGGCGCAACTGGGCCCCCAATTCGGCCAGCAGGGCTGGAATCCCCTCGCCTGTGGCGGCGGAGATGGCTACCGCGCGCGGATGCCGCTCCAGGGAGCCCGCGAACGCATCCAGGCGGCCGTTGAGCTGGTCAATCTTGTTGAACACCATCAGGGTCGGCTTGCCATCGGCGCCGATTTCCCTCAGCACCACGTCCACCGCCTGGATCTGCGCTTCGGCATCCGGGTGGCTGGCGTCCACGACATGCAACAGCA
>CAZHEW010000025.1:0-16817 GCA_964531815.1 uncultured Verrucomicrobiota bacterium | reverse complement strand
TCGCCCAACCGGCGCGCATGGCCTTGACCGGCTTGCGGGGACGTTCGCCCGCCCGTTTCCTCAGGAATCGGCCCCGGTTGCCTTCGCATCCGCGCCCGGCGCCGGCTTTTCCTGCAACCGGCTGCGGCGGAAGCTGTAGAAGAAGTAGATAACCAGCCCCGCGGCGAGCCAGTAGAGGAACCGTTTCCAGGTCTTCTCGGGCAGCTCGCGCATCAGCCAGGCGCAGGTGGCAATCGCCCCCAGCGGCACCCAGGGCACCCACGGCGTCCGAAACGGGCGCGGGCGGTCCGGATCAATGCGTCGCAACACCAGAATCCCCGCCGCGACCAGCACAAAGGCGAACAGGGTCCCGATGTTGCACAGCTCGACCACTTCGTTGATGTTGCTCACCCCCGCAAAGCCCGCGACCAGCACTCCCGTGAGAATCGTGGTCACATGCGGCGTGCGGAATTTCGGGTGGACCTTGGCGGCCCAGTTGGGCAGCAGCCGGTCCCGCGCCATGCAGAAGAGAATGCGCGGCTGCCCGAGCTGGAAGACGAACAGCACGGAGGTGGTGGCGACGACGGCGCCCAAGGCCACAATGCCGGCGGCCCAGTGGATGCCCCGCGCCGCAAAGGCGGTGGCCAGGGGTTCGGCGGTGCCGAGTTGCTCGGTCTTGGCCATGCCGGTCAACACCCCCGCCACCGCAATGTAGAGCACGGTGCAGACCACCAGGCTCGCCAGGATGCCGATGGGCATGTTGCGCTGCGGATCGCGGGTTTCCTCGGCGACCGTCGAGACCGCGTCGAACCCGATGTAGGCGAAGAAGATGATCGCCGCGCCCATGGAGATGCCGTGGAAACCGTGCGGGGCGAAGGGCGACCAGTTGGCCGGCTGCACATAGAACGCTCCCACCACCAGGAAGAACACAATGATCGCCAGCTTCACCGCGACCATGGCGGCGTTGAACCACGCGCTCTCGCGAATGCCGAGCACCAGGATCACGGTCAGCAGCATCACGATCATGAACGCCGGCAGGTTGAACACCAGGTGCAGGCCGGCCACCTGCGGCGCGGTCGTCCACGCCGCCGCGGCGAGCTGCACGTCCGGCCCCAGCACGCTCAGATCCGCCTGCGCCGCCTGCAGTTCCGCCACCTGGCGCGCCGCCTGCAGCGCGGAGCGGTAATCCACCCCCAGCCAGCACGGCCAGTCCAGGTTCAACCCGCGCAGCAGTTGCTGGAAATAGCCCGACCAGGAAATGGCCACCGCCACGTTGCCCACCGCATATTCGAGAATCAAATCCCAGCCGATGATCCAGGCGACCAGCTCGCCCAGGGTGGCATAGGCATAGGTGTAGGCCGACCCCGCCGTTGGCACCATGGACGCAAACTCGGCATAGCAGAACCCCGCCAGCGCGCACGCCACCGCCACCAGCACGAATGAAACGATGATCGCCGGTCCCGCGCCGACATGATCGGGACCGCCGGCAACCGCGGTGCCGATGCTGGAGAAGATTCCCGCGCCGACCGCCGCGCCGACGCCCATCGCCGTGAGCTGCACCGGACCCAGCACGCGCTTGAGCTGGCGCTGGGGCACAATCGTCTCGCCGACCAACTGGTCCAGCGACTTGCGGCGAAAGAGCTTGGCAAGGGACATGCGCGCTTAAAACGGCCCGGTGGCGGACAACATCCCGCAGAGCAGATTTCACAGCGCCTCGCGGCGCAAGCGAAAAATAGGTGCTTTTAACCGCCGGTTCCCCGGACTAGGCTCGGCCTATGACTGCTGAGGCCGCCAACCGCCGCCAGTTTGCCAGTGATAACTACGCCGGGATTTGCCCCGAGGCATTCGCGGCGATGGCCCAGGCCAACCAGGGCCACGAGGTCAGCTACGGCGAGGACGCGTGGACGGCCAAAGCGTCCGATCTGATTCGCGAGATGTTCGAGACCCGGTGCGAGGTGTTCTTCGTGTTCAACGGCACGTCGGCCAATTCGCTTTCGCTCGCCTCGCTTTGCCAATCCTACCACAGCATTCTCTGCCACGAACAGGCGCACGTGGAGACCTCCGAATGCGGCGCGCCGGAGTTCTTCGCCAACGGCACCAAGGTCCTGCTGCTGCCGGGGGAGGACGGGAAGATCTCTCCCCAGGGCATCGAGCGCGCAGTCCACCAGCGGACTGACATTCATTATCCCAAACCGCGCGTGGTGAGCCTGACGCAGGCGACGGAGCTGGGCACGGTGTATGCGCTTGACGAGTTGCGGGCGATCAGCGAGGCGGCGCAGCGCTGCCATTTGCGCGTGCACATGGACGGCGCGCGCTTTGCCAATGCGGTTGCCGCCCTGGGCGTCGCCCCCCGGGAGATCACCTGGGAAGCGGGCGTGGACGTGCTGTGCTTCGGCGGCTCGAAGAACGGGATTGCGCTGGGCGAGGCGGTGGTCTTCTTTAATCTCGAACTGGCGCGTGAGTTTGACTACCGCTGCAAGCAAGGCGGCCAGCTCGCCTCCAAGATGCGCTTTCTCTCCGCCCCCTGGGTCGGGATGCTGCACGACGGCGCGTGGCTGCGGCATGCCCAACACGCCAACGCCATGGCCCGGCGGCTGGAGGCGGCGATTCGCCCCCTGCCGCGCGTCGAGATTGCGCACCCGGTCCAAACCAACACGGTCTTTGCCCGTTTGCCGGACGAGGTCGTCCGCGGAATGCACCAGCGCGGCTGGAAGTTCTACACGCACGTCAGCCCGGACAGCGCGCGGCTCATGACCAGTTGGGACACGACGGCGGAGGACGTGGATGCGTTCGCTCGGGATCTAGCTGAGCTCGCCGGCACACCAGGCAGGCCATCGTAGCGTCAAGTTGAGGCAGCCATGATGAAGCACAATTTCTTTCCCCTCACCCCGACCCTCTTCCTTAGGGAGAGAGAGAGTCCTCGCCAGTCGGTCGGCGAATCGGAAGCGGCCGATGCTTCTGGAGAGCGTGTCTGGTGGCTCCCTCTCCCTAGGGGAGAGGGTCAGGGTGAGGGGGAACCGGGTCTGCGACCGACCACACGCGCCGAAGCCACGAAACACCTCTGCCTCTGCGCCAGTCTGACTTGGTTCGCAGCTATTCTCTCACTGACAGCCTCCACGCCGGCGTGCGCTTTGGATGAAGCGCGTTACGGCGTGGCGCAGGAGCCTTGGGAGGAGGGACTCGGGAACCACCGCGCGGTGGTGCGCGTCGAGCAGAAGGCCGACGCGGCGCTGGTGAAGATTCCCTGGCGGCGGCGCGACCGTGATCCCGAGCGCAAACAGATCATCGTGGTGGACGGCGCGACCAGCCAGCGCGTCACCAACGTGGCGCGCGTGCGCCTCGACCGTTTCGAGGGCGTGCTGGCGTTCCAGCCGCAAACCGTGCCGGGCGATTACTTCGTCTATTACCTGCCGTTCAAGCCGCAGCCGGGGTATGGCAACTACAACTACGACTACCTCCCGCCGCAGGACACCGCCGCGCCTGAGTGGAAGGCTCGTCTGCCGCAGGACATTGCCGCACTCCCGCAGGCCGCCGTCGTCTGGCTGGAGGCACGGAAGGATTTTGACAGCTTCCACCCGATGGAAGTCGTCGCCACGCCAGAGGAGACTCGGGAGTTGCTCGACGGCAACCCGGCGGCCTACCTGCTGTTTCCCGAGGACCGCCGCTTCCCCATTCGCATGACGGACGAGTTGCCGCTGCGCTGGGTGAGATCCGGACCGGCCAAAGCTTTCCGCGGCGAGGCGCAACGGAACGAGTTCTACGTCTTCCAGATCGGTGTCTGGGCCGCGCGGACGAACCTGACGGGGCTGGAGGTGCGGTTCGAGGGCGAGATGTCGGGCTGGCTCAATTGCTTCAACACCGGCGGCACAAACTGGGACGGGAAGCCCTTCCATAAGACCCTCGACATCCCACAGGGCAAGGTGCAGGCGCTCTGGATCGGCGTGGACGTGCCGCGTGATGCGAAACCCGGCGAACACCGTGCTACGATCACCCTTCACCCAACGAACGGTCCCTCTGCCACTGTCGAACTCACGCTCATCATCCTGCCCGCCGAAATCCCCGACCGCGGCGACGCGGACCTCTGGCGCCTCGCCCGCCTCCGCTGGCTCAATTCCAAGCTGGGGACCGACGACCAGCCCGTGGCCCCCTCTACACCCCTGGACGTCACTCTCAAGGAACGCATCAACTCCTTGGGGGCGGCTTTCCCGGGTCAGGCGCGGTTGTTCACTAATCAGCGCCCGGCCGTCATCGGTTTCCGCACTGGCCGTTTCCACCCCCGCGGGCCTAACGATGCCCAAGTGCCGGCCAGCCTCCAGGCCGCCGGCCAGGAGATTCTTGCTGCCCCCGCCGAGTTCTATCTCTCGCTGGCGCCGGGGTCCGGAATCCTCGGTCCCCATGAACGTTACTCGACAGGGCTCAAACGCGCCCCTGGCCTCCTGACCTCGCGCCTGCAGTCTGGCTACGGGCCCCTCGAAATGAACTCCGACCTGACCGCCGAGGCCGACGGGCACTTCCGCTACCACGTCCAGTTCATCGGCAGCGGCGAGCCGTTCCACGCCGAGAATCTTTTCCTGAACCTTCCCATCCGCCCCGAGATCGCCACGTACTTCATGGGCATTGGTCTGCCTGCGTGCCGGACACCGACCAACTACACCTGGCGCTGGACGGGGCCTTACAACAGCTTCTGGATCGGCAACGCGCGCGCCGGCCTTCACGTCAAGCTGCTCGGCAGCAGCTACGAGGGGCCCATGCAGAACCTCTATCACCCCAAGCCGCCGCCGAGCTGGTTCAACGGCGGCAAGGGCGGCGTCACCCTCACCAACGGGCCGAACGGCGAGGTGTTGGTCAGGGTTTTCACCGGCCCCTTCGAGCTAAAGGCAGGCGAGGAACGCACCTTCGACTTTGCGCTGCTCGTCACGCCGGTGAAGCCGCTGGATACCGCGGCTCATTTCCGCGAGCGCTACTGGCACAGCACGGCCCCGGCGCCCGGCGACATCAACGTCATCAACGTCCACCATGCCGCCGCGCCCAACCCGTTCATCAACTACCCCTTCCTCGCCGTGGACAAGCTGCGCCAGTTCTGCCGCACGAACCAGGAGGCCGGGCGCAAGGTGAAGATCTACTACACCGTCCGCGAGTTGACCTCCCACCTGCCCGAGCTGTGGGCCTTGCGCAGCCTGGGCGATGAAGTGCTGGCGGGCGGCCCGGGCGGCGGGTATCCGTGGCTGCGCGAACATCTGAGCGCCGGCTATACCACGGCTTGGTACACCGCGGTGGAGGGCGGCGAGGTGGACGCCGCCATCCTCACCAGCGGCGCGTCGCGCTGGTACAATTTCTACGTCGAGGGCCTCAACTGGCTCGTGCGCAACGTGCCGATTGACGGGCTTTACCTCGACGACGTCGCCTACGACCGCACCATTCTCAAGCGCATGCGCAAGGTGCTCGACCGCGCGCGGCCCGGCTGCCTCATTGACCTGCACTCCAACACGCTCTTCTCGATGGGGCCGGCCAACCAGTACACGGAGTTCTTCCCCTATGTGGACCGGCTCTGGTTCGGCGAGGGGTTCAAGTATGACACGATGTCGCCCGAGCAATGGCTGGTCGAGTGCAGCGGCATCCCCTTCGGGCTGATGGGCGACATGCTCGAAGGCGGCGGCAATCCGTGGCGCGGGATGCTCTTCGGTATGACCCTGCGCCTGCCCTGGCCGGGCTTCGGCCCGCGAGCGATCTGGAAGATGTGGGACGACTTCGGCATCGCCGACGCCCGCATGCTTGGGTGGTGGGACACCGGCTGCCCCGTCCGCACCGGCCGCGACGACGTGCTGGCGACGGCTTATATCAAGCCAGGCAGGACGCTGATCGCGCTGGCCAGTTGGGCGCCGGACAAGACCGACGCGCACCTGCAGTTCGACTGGCAGGCGCTCGGACTGGACGCCGCCAAAGCGCGCCTCGTCGCGCCGGAGATAAAGGACTTCCAGCCCGCGCGCGAATGGCGCGCGGATGAACCGATCCCCATCGAGCCCCAGCGCGGCTGGCTCATCTATTTGGCCGAGACGCAGTCGCCATTGCCGATCATGCTCCCCCGCTGACCGGCTGGTCTCTCCGTGTCGGGCCGCGGCTCCTCCATCAGCCCGATCCACTTGCGTGAGAGCCGGCTCAGGTTGCCCCGCACCCCGCAGCGCCTCGCGGCGCAGCACTGCGGTTGACGCCCTTTGGGTGGCAGTAGCAATCTCTGGAGAGCAAATTAGGCTTCTTTCGCTCAAAGCTGGAAGTTTTGTGGGCGTTCGTTATATTGACCGGCGCATGTCATCGAGCCGCACGCTACAAGAATTGAATGCCAGAGCGCAGCAGGCGGTTGCGCGCTATTGGCAGACCCGCACCTCCCAACGCCGCCGGCAAGCAAATGCGGGCAAGGCAGACCAAGGCCTGCGCAGCGCTGTGACTGGCGGGGCACAGATGGACGGGTTTGTTGACCTGTTCAGCGAGTTGATTACAGATGCTGGCATTCCATCCGAGTTTATCTTCCGTAAACGCGCAGTCGAACTGCCAGGCTTCTTCCGCCCGACCAAGGAGTGGGACTTGCTGGTTGTTAAGGAGTGCAAGCTCATTGCCGCCATCGAGGCCAAGTCACAAGTCGGTCCGTCTTTCGGCAACAACTTCAACAACCGCACCGAAGAAGCAATGGGGAGCGCTCTCGATTTGTGGACGGCGGTCCGCGAACGCGCGTTTCTCAATAGCAGCCAGCCGTTCATTGGCTACTTCTTCATGCTGGAGGAATGTGAGGCGTCGAAACGACCCGTGACCGTCCAGGAACCCCATTTTAAGGTGTTCCCTGAGTTCCGCGGCGCGTCGTACCTGCGCCGCTACGAACTTTTCTGCCGCAAGTTGGTGCTCGAACGGCACTACACGGCTGCTGCCTTTCTGACTTCTGCCGCGGTGGACGGCCTGCGCGGCAGCTTTAACACCCCCGCCTCTGACCTTTCCCTGGCAAATTTCGCGAAAGTCTTGACCGCCCACATCGGGGCGGCGATCTGACCTTATGGAGCAAACAGTTCATAGGCTCATCCACGGCGATGCCCGGGACCTCTCGTTCTTGCCGGATGAATCGGTGCATCTTGCCGTCACTTCGCCGCCCTACTGGAATCTTAAGCGCTATCAGGAAAACCCTGATCAGCTCGGCCACATCCAGGACTATGAAATGTTTCTGGACGAGTTGGCCAAGGTCTGGCGGCATGTGTATCGCATCTTGGTCCCCGGCGGTCGCCTGGTTTGCGTGGTTGGCGACGTCTGCGTGGCCCGCCGGAACTTTGGCCGGCACCTGGTGTTTCCGCTGCATGCGGACATCTGTGTCCTCTGCCGCCGCCTCGGTTTCGACAACTTGAACCCGATCATCTGGCACAAGATTTCCAACGCTGTTTTCGAGGCCAACAAGACCAGCAAATTCCTCGGCAAACCTTACGAGCCGAACGCGATTATCAAGAATGACATGGAGTTCATTCTGATGCAGCGCAAGCCGGGGGGGTATCGGCAGCCAACCAACAGCCAGCGCGAAGCCAGCCGCCTCAGCAAGAGAGAATTTGATGAGTGGTTCCAGCAAATCTGGAACATCACCGGTGCCTCGACCCAACACCACCCCGCACCGTTCCCGCTGGAACTGGCCACGCGGCTCGTCCGGATGTTTTCTTTCACGGGCGACACCGTCCTCGACCCGTTCTGCGGCTCCGGCACCACAATGGTCGCCGCGCTCAGAACCCGCCGCAACAGCATCGGCGTGGACATTGAACCCGAATACTGCCGCATGGCTGCCCGGTATTTGAAAGCCGAGAACACCGACCTGTTTGCCCCCGCTCGGCTGGTCTTTGAGAAGGCTGCCATCACCGAGGACGCATGCGCGCTCGCCGAGGAGCAGGCCATGTATTCCGTTCGTCCAGCACGCAAGCGGCTGGAGTAAGCCACAGCCTGCCTCCTATAGTCCCTCGTGCCGGCAGGATGCGCGCTTGCCATCGCGGATCTCGGCCCTCCCGCGGCTGATGAGCATAAGCTGCCAGAGTAAAAACAGTCAAAAACAGTGATTGACAAGACATCTGGGGGAAGCAATATTAGTGATTATACGGGGGTCGCTTTTCGCGGGAGTTGCATACCAGACTCGTGGAAGGGTCCGGGGGCACTGACGCCCACGGAGGTTGTCCGGGTGGTCGGGCCGCCACTCGATGAATTGAGCGGGTTTCGCAAGCAATGGACTCTGGAGCCTCAGAGGAAGGCTCAGGGGCGAACCGGCTGCTCGAGTTCAGCCGGCTGAAGACTAAGACCAGCCTCAAAGCCGTATTGGCTGGCTCGCCGGCAAACTGTTCCCACGCCTGTCCTGCCACCGCGGCGCCGGTCCCTGCGCTTGCGTCCCGTTCCTCCCGTAGCGGTGGCTCGCAAGAGCGCCGCACACTTCGTCTCACTCAATCCGCGGTGCTCCCACGAGCCGGCACTGCCCGAACCTTAACCAGAAACCAGTTAATCAACCTCACTCAAGCTCTTATGAAATCAAAGCTACATCACACAAGCCACGCAACCGCGCGGCTCTTTCTCACCATCGCCCTGGCCCTTGCATTTGGCAGCCTGCCCGCCCTGCTGGCGCAGGGGGTGCCAGAGCGAATGAACTACCAGGGTCTGCTGCTCACCGGCGCCGGCACGCCCATCACCGCGCCCACCGACGTCGAGTTCCGAATTTGGGACTCGCCCTCCAACACGGACGGACTCAAATGGGGCCGCAGTTTCCGCGTCACGCCGGACACCAACGGCGTGTTCAGCGTGGTGCTGTCGGGCGAGGGCACGCTGCTCTTAAACGCGCCGGACGTCAGCCTGTCCAGCGTCTTCCGCGGCACGAATGCCGACATGCGCTACCTCGAGTTGACCGTGGCCGGCGGGACTGCCATCCGCCCCCGACAGCAGTTTCTTACCGCCCCATATTCCTTTGAGTCCTTTGGGTGCGTCCCCATCGGCGGCATCATCATGTGGTCGGGCGCGACCAACAACATTCCTGAGGGCTGGGTCCTTTGTGCTGGCGGCACAACCAATGGACTCGTCATTCCCGATTTAAGCGGGCGCTTTGTGTTAGGGGCAGGCCAGGGGGCCGGCCTCACGGCGCGCGAGGTGGGTGACTTGGGAGGTGAAGAATCCCACATCCTAACTCTCAATGAAATGCCAGCCCACACCCATTACACCACCTTCGTTGACAACGGGTACCCCGACAACTGGGGCCGTAGAGATGGCACCTTCGTCAATGGCCACTTCATTGTGGATCCGCATGGGGGAGGCAACTTGGCCAATTTCACCAATAGCCCAGCCGGCAGCGACGGTGCCCACATAAACATGCCCCCCTACTACGTGCTGGCCTACATCATGCGCGTCAAGTGAGGCTTCCCATGCGCTGAGGAAACCTATGAAAGCCAATCCTCCGAGAAAGGGCCGGCTAGTCCTGATGTGGGTGCTGGTGACGCTGGTGGCGGGAGGCCTTACGGCCGAGGGTGCCGATTGGGTGCTGTTCCCGCACAGCCCTATGCCCGTTTACGACACCGATACCCCCACTCCGTGGGCGAGCAGCAACCTTACGAGCGTGCCGCTCAACTCTGGCGGAAACGCCGTGGTGGATACGAATCAAGCCGGCGTCAAACGCTACCCCTACAGTTACACCGACCCCGAACAGCCAACGTATGCCCTGGCCTTCAGCTCCTTCGGTCAGCCGGTGTCCGGGAACCAGCCCGGCCCGGCGCAGGTGAACAGCTTGCCTGCCAGCAACCTGATCTCGGTCGGCACCAACGCCAGCGCCATTCTTAATGGCTCGGTGATCCCGGCCGGGTGCGAGGCCACCGCGTGGTTAGAGTGGGGCGTGGGCGGATACGACCAGGTCACTGCTCCAGTGGCGCTCGGCAGCGGCTGGGAAAGCATAGCGGTCAGTAATGCGCTCGCCGATCTCACGGCGGGATGGGTGTATCATTATCGCCTGGTGGTCAGCAACAGCCTGGAAGTGGTGCGAGGCGCAGAGCAGTGGTTTTGGTCTCCAGCCATTGCTCTCAACGGTCCCGCTTGCCAGACCAACGAATGTCATTTTGTCTTCGCTGATCCCGGGGCGGCCGTGAGCGGCCCGGCCCTGGCGATTACGGCGGGGGGGGCTCACAATCTGTTGCTGTTCGCCGGCGGCACGGTGATCGGCTGGGGTGCAGGCACCAATAACACAGCCACGAACGGGAACTACGGGCAGGTGATGATTCCCGCCGGCGCGTCAAATGTTGTGGCCATTACAGCCGGTGGTCATCACAGCCTGGCGCTCCGGGCCGACGGCACACTTGTCGGCTGGGGAGGCAACTCCTCCGGCCAGGCCGACATTCCTGTCGAGGCGACCGGCGTGGAGAGGATTGTGGCAGGCGGCGCGCACAGCCTGTCGTTGCTCAGCGACGGCACTGTGGTGGGCTGGGGAGCAAACGACTCCGGCCAAACCAACGTTCCGGCCGGCTTGACCAACGTGGCGGCGATTGCGGCGGGCGGCGCACACAGCTTGGCGCTGCTTACCAATGGCACCGTCGTGGGCTGGGGAGCGAACGACTCCGGCCAAACCAACGCTCCCGCCGGCTTGACCAACGTGACGGCGATTGCGGCGGGCGGGGCGCACAGCCTAGCGGTCCTCACCGACGGCACTGTGGTGGGCTGGGGAGCAAACAACTTCGGCCAAACCAACGCTCCCGCCGGCTTAACCAGTGTAGCAGCAATTGCGGCGGGCGGCGCGCACAGTCTGGCGCTGCTCACCAATGGCACCGTCGTGGGCTGGGGCGACAACACCAGTGGTCAGACCAATACCCCCGCCGGATTAAGCAACGTGGTGGCCATTGCGGCGGGAGCCGCGCACAGCCTGGCGCTGCGGGCTGACGGCGGGCTCGTCGCCTGGGGAGCCAATACCAATGGTCAGACCGACACGCCCGCCGGTTTGAGCAGCTTCCCCATTGTTATAAGCGGCACCGTGGACACGAACGCCCCGGGCACTAACGTCCTGACTTACAGCACAACCAACGAACTCGGCGCGGCAGCCACCACGACGCGCACCGTGGTGGTGACGGACACGCTGCCACCGATCCTGACACTTTTGGGCGACAATCCCCTGATACACCCGCTTGGCACCCCGTTCGTGGACCCTGGGGCCACGGCTGCCGATCTCTGCTTTGGCGACGTTACCGCGAGTATTGTGACGAACTTCAACGTCAACACCAACGTTGCGGGCATCTATACGAGTACTTTGACGGCGACCGATGGCAGCGGCAACTCCGCGCAGACCGATCGCAGCGTGCGGGTGGTAGACGCGCCCGCGGTGACCACTTTGCCCGCCACGGATATTGCGTCTCAAAGTGTAACTCTGAGGTCTCAAGTGAACCCCAATGGACTGGAAAGCGTGGTGTGGTTTGAATGGGGCACAACCACGAATTACGGGGGTATGACGGCGATCAGTTCCGCAGGCGACGGCTTTGCCAATGTATTCCCAACCGCCTCGCTGAGCGGGTTGACGGCCGGCGAAGGCTATCATTACCGCGCAGTGGCGAGCAACGATCTGGCTGTAGCTTATGGCCTGGACCAATTGTTCACTGCCGGATACCAGACGGTTACGACTTTGGCCGACTCGGGGGCGGGTTCGTTGCGTCAGGCGCTAGCCGACGCAGGGCCAGGCAGCGTGATTTCCATGTCGGCGACCGGCACCATCTCGTTGACGAGCGGGCAGTTGACGATTGCCGACAGTGTGAATGTCGTCGGACCAGGGGCCACCAATCTGGTAGTCAGGAGAGCAAGTGGCTTGAGCCGGGTCTTCTGCGTGAATCCGGGGGTGACCTCGGTCGTTTCCGGGCTCACCATCCGGGATGGGTGGCTCCCCACTGCGGGCTCTGGAACCGCCGGAGCGCCCGGAGGCGGCATTTACAATGCTGGAGATCTGACCTTGAATGATTGTATTGTGGTCAACAATCAGGCCGGCAGTGGCGGCTATGGCACCGATGGCAGCCCGGGAGTTCCCGGCACTTCCGGCCAACAGGGTGGCGCAGGTGGGAGCGGAGGCGGCATCTACAACCACAACTCCGGAGTGCTGGCCGTCAACCGCTGTACGGTTGCCGGCAATCGCAGCGGGAACGGCGGCATGGGTGGGACGGGAGGCGACGGGGCGTATGATCTTTTTACATATGCCGACGGCGGGCCGGGCGGAACAGGGGGCCTTGGCGGACTGGGCGGCGGAATCTACAACGCGGGGACACTGACGCTGAGCCTTTCTACTGTCAGCGGCAATCAGGATGGTGTTGGGGGCAGTGGCGGCTATGGTGGGAGCGGGTATAATGGCGTCCTCTCCGATGGTGACGGAGGCAACGGAGGCAACGGCGGAATGGGAGGTAGCGGCGGTGGCATATACAACGCCAACAGCCTTGCGGTGGTTTGTTGCACCATTGCTGGCAATTCCACGGGTTCCGGCGGTGGTGGCGGCTCGGGCGGTTGGGGCAAAGTTTGGGGCTCCTCGGGATCGCCTGGCAGCGGCGGCACAGGCGGCGGCGGCGGGGCCTCTGGTGGCTTGCCACAATGCCTCAACAGCATCATGGCGAACAACTCGGCCGCGCCCGGACTGGGGCACGATGTGTCAGGCGGCTTCGTCTCGCTGGGACATAACCTGATTGGCCGGCGCGATGGGAGCACCGGCTTCACCAACGGCGTCCAGGGCGACCTGGTCGGGACCACGGCTTCACCGCTCAATCCGTTGCTCGGATCGCTGGCCAACAACGGCGGACCAACGCCGACTTGCGCCCTGCTGCCGGGAAGTCCCGCCCTCAACGCGGGCGACAACTCAGCGGCGTGCGCCGCGGATCAGCGCGGCGTGACGCGGTGCGGCACGTTTGATATTGGCGCCTTTGAGAAAGAATACAGCGAACCGCCCACGCTCGTATTGTTGGGAGACAACCCGCTGGCACATCGTGCGGGCACTTCGTTTGTTGATCCGGGCGCCACCGCCACGGATGTCTGCGGCGCGGATTTGACCGGAACCATCGTGTCGAACATCACGGTGAACAGTGCGGTCCCCGGCATTTACACCAACACCTTCACCGTGACCGATGTCAGCACCAACACGACTGTCACCAACCGCAGGGTCTTCGTGGTGGATCTGCCGTGGGTTGCCGGCATGACGGCTGAGATTACAGGGACAAACGCGCACAGCGGTTCACCCACAGCCACCTTGCAGGCAACAGTGAGTGCCAACGGTTACGAGACCCGCGCCTTCATTCAGTACGGGCTGAACACCGCCTACTCGGGAAGCAGTCCCGCGGCGTTGCTGGCGGGCTACGCCAGCAGCAACCTCACGGCTGTCTTCGACGGGTTGATCCCTGGCGTCACTTATCACTGGCATGTTTACGCTTCGAACGCGTTGGGCGTCACCTACGTGCCAGACCAAATCCTGACCGTGCCCCTGCTGTTTGCTCCGGGCGACGTGGACGGCGACGGAGTGGTCGAGCAGAGCGAGCTGGATGCGGTGCTGGCTGGCTATTGGCCTACCAGCCCCTGGCTGTATCTGACCAACGTTGCCGGCCTGGGGGACACGAACGTCACGTTCGCGCTGACCAACTCCACGGCCGGCGCTTACAGCGTGTGGATGTCCACCAACCTGGTGGATTGGGAATACCTTGGCCCCGCGACGCCGCGCTACGAATTTACCGATACCAACGCTCCGGCCATCCCGCAGCGTTTCTACCGCCTGAACTGGCCGTAAGGCAAGGGTTGAAGTGGACGCGCGGGTTTGACCCCCGGCCGACGCTGGTTGTTCTTAACAATTCGTTGACCATGTCCGCGCCGCCGCTTCCTGCGCACCCGGGACTGGGCCGGGCTGTGGATTGCTGTTGCCAGCTCACCGCCAAACCAGCCCGGAAGGGGCGGAAGGCGCGCAACCCACGCCTGGTCAATCTGCTCAATCCTGAAAGGACTCCTGCTCGGCTCTGAACTGGGGTCTGGACAAGCCGCGGAGGGGGCTTAATATATTTCTCGATTTTGTGTTTGCATCTCTTGAAGACGTTGCTAGAAGTATTGCCATTGGGCCTGTTTTTCGGGTGTGACCGGTTGTTTTTTGAACGAGTTCCGCTTGGGCGCTTCTATTCCTCACGACCAAATTCGCGGAGTCACAGGCAGATCGTGTCGGAATGAATGTACCCATTTTCTTAGCGGCAGCAGGCGTCAGGGCAAATGAAGTGGAATTGCTCTATGTGTGGCGGCAGGCCACACCCGAAGGCAAGGCCGTTATCTATTGTCTCCTCGTTCTGTCCATCATCTCCTGGTCGGTCATGATCGCCAAGGTGGTGCAGATGCGCCGGGCCAAGAAGCTCAACCAGTATTTCAACGCCGAATACCGAACGCAGAAGGGCGTCCTGGATCTCTTTGACCGCCGGGTCCAGGCGGAGGGTTGCCCCCTCTTCACGGTTTATCAAGCCGGCAGCCTCGAGCTGGATGCGCGGCTGAAGACCCCGGACGGCAGCGGCCGCAAGAAATTCGTGTCGCTCAAAGGCATGGAACACGTCAAACGGACGCTGGAGAACACCGTGGCGCAGGAATCGCTGAAGCTTGAGATGGGGCTGATTCTTCTGGCGATCGCCGTGAGCGGCGCGCCCTTCCTGGGGCTGCTGGGCACGGTGTGGGGCGTTATGAGCACGTTCGGCCACATTGCGCAGCAGGGCGTGGCGACCATGGCGGCCATGGCGCCGGGGGTGGCGGCGGCGCTGATCACCACTGTGGCCGGTTTGCTGGTGGCGATTCCCTCCATGTTCGCCTACAACTGGCTGGTGCATAACCTGCGCGTGTTTACGGTCGAGCTGGACAACTTCGCGCAGGAGCTGGTGTCGAAGATGGAGACGGAATACCTCGAGGAGGATTAAAGCGACCGGAGGCTGACGATGCGCCGCTTCTCACAACGCAGTTCGCTGGTGACGCTCAGCGAGATCAACATCACGCCGCTGTTGGACCTGGCGTTCGTGCTGCTGATTATCTTCGTTATCACCACGCCGCTGCTGGAGAAGGGGCTGGAGTTGAAGCTGCCGAAGACCGAGGGCCAGGCCGACAAGCCCGTTCGGAAGGAAGATGTTCAGACCGTGGAAATCACCGCCCAGGGAGTTTACGCCCTGAAAGGACGCCCCTTAAGGCTGGACCTGTTGATCCGGGAGCTGGTCGCCGATTTCCGGCTCAACCCGAACCTGGTGGTCTATATCCGGGCGGACGAGAACAGCCGGACCAGGGAATTAGCCGCGTTGATTAGCGGATGCCAGCAGAACGGAATCACTCGCTACTCGCTGCGAACCCAACCGCCGGAGCGCCGATGAGCCGCCTCTACAAGAAGTGTTTTGCCGCTTCGAGCTGTCTGCATGGGCTGCTGGCGCTGGTCTTGCTGGTCTGCCCGGCGTTCGTGTCGTCCAAGTCCAAGACGAGCGAAGTGGAGCCCATCACCTTCTTTCCGGACATCCTGATTGACCCGCCGTTTTCCAACCCCGGCGGTTCCCCCGGCAGACTTCCGCCGCCGCCTGCCCCCGCCCCGCCGGTGGTGCCACCGGCGCCGGCCCCACACCCGCAGCCGGCGCCACAACCCAGGGAAGAAGTCGCGCCTCCAAAGGAGGAGAGTGAATCTTTGGAAGTGAGCAAGGAACCCACCCGCAAGAAGCCCCAGGTCAGCCTGGTCCCGGTGGTCAGAAAATCGAAAACGAAGGCAGCCTCCAAAGACACTGCCAGCGACGACAGCCGGGAACGCCAATGGCTTGAGGCCAGGCAGCGGCTGGCGAACCAGGTGGGCCGCGCGGCAAGCAACATCCGATCCGGCACAGGCGCTGCTACGGCGGTTGAGGAAGGCTTCGGCTCCGGCAGCGGCCCCTCCTACGCCAGTTACACCTCCTGGGTGTGGAGCTATTTTGACCGCGCCTGGGTCAGACCGCAGGATGGGTCGCTGGAAGATGCCACGGCCGTGGCCAGGGTGACGATTGCCCGGGACGGAACGGTCATCGCCAAGCGAATTATCAAGCCATCCGGCGATGCCGCAGTGGACGCCTCCGTGCGGCGGACATTGGACCGAGTCAACAGCGTTGAGCGCCCTTTCCCCGAAGGCGCCAAAGACAAGGAACGCACCTACGACATACCTTTCAATATGAAATCGAAACGAGGCACCGCATGAAACGCACACTCTTCCTCTCCCTGCTCTCCACCTTATTGGCCACCACCGCCGCCTTCCCACAAGAAACGCTGCCGCCGATCACAGGCTACTTCGAGCCCGGCAACACGAAGCCCGTCTGGGTCGCGGTGAGCGGTCTCACCGGCGAGGCGGCCTCGACGCTGCAGTTCGACCTGTATGTCCAGGGCTTTGCGTTCACCAACGCCGCGTCGGCTCAATACCTGATTACGGGCAGCAACAACGGCAACCTGGAGGCCCGGGCCACCGACCCGCACAACAAGAACACGCTCGTCGCCAAGGCATACTCCGGCGCCTCGTTGCGGCGGCAGGTGCATGCGTTTGCGGATGATTTCGTGCAGGCGCTGGGGCGCAAGGGCATTGCGCAAACCAAGATCGCCTTCAAAGCCGAGTCCCGCCCGCGCAGCGAGGTCTACATCGCTGACTTCGACGGGCACAACGCCCAGGCGGTGACGAAGGACGGCAGCATGGTGGCGGCCCCATGCTGGGTGCCGGGACACCTGGCACTCTACTACGTCTCCTACAAGTTCAACCACACGGACATCTTCTACCATGATCTGTCGTCCGGCGCGCGGCGGGCGTTTGCCCGGTTTGGCGGGTCGAACATGAGCCCGGCGGC
>CAZHEW010000024.1:0-16983 GCA_964531815.1 uncultured Verrucomicrobiota bacterium | reverse complement strand
AGGGTTGGTGCCGGAGGAGTCTGCGGCTGACAACTGGTTGGTGAACAAGGGCAGGCCGTTCGTAGCCAGAAGCCCCACCGCCAGCCGGTCGAGTGTCCGCTCCGCGAGCTGTTTGCTCTCCGGCAGGCGGGTGATGTTGGTCAGGAAGACCGCGTTGGTTTCAGCCAGCAACCGATCGAGGCCCAGCCAATGAATGCGGGCGACGGTCTCGATCGGCGGCGGCAGCAACGAGGGAGCGGGAGCGGATTTCTTGCACCCGCCAACCAGGGCGGCCAGGAGGAGCGAAGCCAACGGGAGGGCTGTGCGCCACGAGAGCCTTGTGCCCGCCAACACTTGGGCGCCGCCGCCCGGCCGCACCCGGTTCAGTCTTGTCCACATACAGCGCAAAGTTCTACAACAGACACCGGCGGCGCGCAAACCCAATTCCCGGCGATGTGAACGCGGAACGCAGCGGGCGCGGGCGTGACGCCCATAGAGGAGCGCAGACATTTTTGTCCGCACAGGGTGCGGGCAACTGGCATCCGCTGATGTGGCTTTCGCACATGCTGGATGCGCAGCTATTCGGGTTGCGGGCGTGGGGGCATCATGCGACGAGCCTGCTTCTGCGCGCGGCCAACGCGGTGCTGCTGTTCCTGCAATGCGGAATGCGGAGTGCGGAGTGCGGAATGCGGAGTGCGGAGTGCGGAGTGCGGAATGCGGAGTGTGAAAGGCCAAGTCCGGAGGCGCGCCCCGCCCCCATCTTCCATCTTCCATCTTCCATCTTCTATTTCCTGTCCCTCCTCTTCTTCGCGCTGGGGTTGATGAGCAAGCCGATGCTGGTGACGGTGCCTTTTGTGCTGCTGCTGCTCGATTACTGGCCGCTCGGGCGAATGCAGAAGGCAGAAGGCAGAATGCAGAATGGGGAAGCAGATCACGCACCCCGCAGCCCGCACCAGGCTCGCCGCTTCATCCGGCATCCGGCATCCTTCATCCTTCTCGAGAAGCTTCCGTTCTTCGCCCTGGCGGCGGCGTCGTGCGTGGTGACGGTGCTGGCGCAGCAGCAGGCGATGCAGCCGCTGTCGAGCCTGTCGCTGGGGGCGCGCGCGGGCAACGCGGCGGTCGCGTGCGCGCGCTACCTGGGCAAGGTTTTCTGGCCGATGAACCTGGCGGCGCCCTACCCGCATCCGGGCCACTGGCCGGCGCCGTGTTCCACCCGCGCCCTCACACCCGGCCGGCGACTAAGGCTGGCTGGTAATCCGGGACCATTCGACGTTCTGCGCGGCGGCATAAACGGCGAAGGCGCTTTCGTTTTGAATCAGCACGGCCCTGACCACGCTTGAATCGTCCGCGCGCCCGAGGTTGAGGACCGAATCGGGGATGATGCCCACCTTCTTGTGGGCGTAAACAAGCGCGAATACCGCCTGGGCGAGTGTGATATACGGCAGGTCTTTGTAGGCCCCTTCGGCAGTGTCTTCGATAGCATCAGCCAGGAACTCCAGTTGGTCCACCAGGTGCGGAAACAGGGGCTCGTGAATCTGAGTAAACTCCAGCTTCCATTGCGGGAGATGCCGAAGGACCTTCTCCGCAATTGCTGGCGTTATCGTCGTCGCCCCACGATTAACAAAAGCCACAATCTCAGGCATGCGCGAATTTTACTCCGAAGCCAGCCGGGAGGGAAAGACAATAGTTGGCCGGATTTCCGAGGGGGGGCTGACGCGCTCTCCAGCTTCCTTGATCAAGGCATGCCGCAAGGTGCCGGGCGGGATCGGCTGGAAAAAGAGCTGGCGGGAGCGGCGGGGCTCGAACCCGTAACCTCTGCCGTGACAGGGCAGCGCTCTAACCAATTGAGCTACGCCCCCGCTATAGGGGTGGAAGAAGCTATGCAATACCGCCCCCCCCGTCAAGGGGAACCAAGTAAAATATTCGGGCAACAGACGCCAAGGAGGTGGGGGTGGGGAACCCCGCTGAAGAAACGTGCTGTTGCCCGAACATCTGGACGCTACGCCGCCCCGGCCCAGATGTCAACCGCGAGTGGACACCGCGAATGCTGTGGGTTTCTGCTTTGCGCCCTCCCGCCAACCTGCGAACCGGCTTCCGGGGGGCGTGAGTTCTGGCGTTGCCAAGCCGCGCGCCGGTGCCTATGCTTGGGAGTCGCGGTGCCAGGCAGCACCGTTGGTCAAAATGGCTGAATATAAGGTAAAGTTCGAGGTCTTCGAAGGCCCGCTCGACTTGCTCCTTTACTTAATCAAGAAGGAGGAGGTGGACATTTATGCGGTCAACCTCACCCGGCTGGCGACCCAGTTCATTGAATACATCGAGACGATGCGGCTGCTGGATCTGGAGATTGCCGGGGAGTTTCTGGTGATGGCCGCCACCCTGATGTACATCAAGAGCCGGGAACTGCTGCCGGTGGATCAGCAGGCGCAGGTCGAGGGAGAAGATGAGGGAGAAGACCCGCGCTGGGAGTTGATTCGCCAACTGGTCGAATACAAGAAGTTCAAGGACGCGGCCGCGGAGCTCCAGGCCCTCGAGGCCCGGCAGGAGGAGGTATTCCCGCGCATGCCCGGCCGCCTTGAATTCGAGACGGAGGCGCCCCGGCACAATGAAGCTTCCATCTTTGACCTGGTCAACGCGGTCAATGTCGTCCTCAAGCGCTTCACCCAACGGGAAGACCTGCGCGATATATTCGAAGACAAGTGGACGGTCAGCGAGAAGATTGAATACCTGCTGGGGGTGCTCAAGGAGCGAACGAGTGTGCGGTTTTCAGAATTGTTCGCGGAGGCGGCCAGCCGCGCGGAAGTGGTGGCGACCTTCCTGGCGCTGCTCGAACTGATCCGCCTCAAGCAGCTGGCGGCTCTCCAGCCGGAGCCTTTCAGTGAGATCGAAATCTGCCGCGCCCAATCCGATGTGCCCCAGCCCGCGCCGCCCGCCCCGGCCGAGGCGCCGCCCGCGAAAGCCGTCTCGTCCTGATCTAGCATGGAACTCAAACTTATTCTGGAGGCCATTCTGTTCTCGGCGCAAAAGCCGCTGAACCTCAAGGAGCTGCGCGAGGTGCTCGCTGCCGCCGTCGAACACGCCGAGGGCGATGAAACCGTCCGAGGGCTCAGGAAGGCGAAGGATAGCGACTTGTCCCTTGCGCTCGAACAACTGAGCCGGGATCACGATCAGGCCCAGCGCAGCTACCGGCTGGCCTGTGTGGCCGGAGCCTGGCAATTCGTCACCCAACCGGACTACTCGCCCTGGCTGAAGGCCCTCGTGGGCCGCAAGGCGCGCCCCCCGCGCCTGTCCCAGCCGGCGCTTGAAACGCTGGCAATCATTGCCTACCGCCAGCCCCTTACCCGCGCCGAAATCGAGCAGGTGCGCGGCGTAAGCGTGGATGGCGTCATGCAAACGCTGCTCGAGCGCGGGCTCGTCGGGCAACTCGGGCGCGCCGAGGTGGTCGGCCGCCCGATGACCTATGGCACGACCGCCCTGTTCCTCGAATACTTCGGCCTGCGCAGCCTGGAAGACATGCCCGCCGCTGACGAGCTGCGCCGCATTGTCATCCAGAAGCCGGAAGGGCTGGCCACGGCGGATCCGGGCCTGGCGACGGCGCCGCCGGAGCAACTGAACCTGCCGGCGGCCGAGCCAAAGGCTGACGCCCCGGCCGCTGACGCCCCGGCGGAGGCTGAAGCGGCCGCACCGTCTGCCGCAGACCTTGGCCACTGAACGCCGCTCAGGGGCTAAATTGGCTATGAGTATTCCCGACCATCGCAAGGCGATTGACAAGTTCGACGCCCAGATCGTCCGGCTGCTGAACGAGCGCACCAAACACGTGCTGGCCATCGGCGAAATCAAGCGCAAGGCCAAGGAGGAAATCTACGCGCCCCACCGCGAGCGGGCGGTGCTGCAGCGCATCTGCCGCAAGAACCCCGGGCCGCTCACCAACGAATCGTTGCGCGCAGTGTATCGCGAAGTCATGTCCGGCGCGCTCTCGCTGGAGAAGTCGCTGACCGTTGCCTATCTGGGGCCTGAAGCCACCTTCACGCATCAGGCCGCCATACAGCGCTTCGGCGCCAGCCTGCGCTACGCGCCACAGAAGACGATTGCCGATGTGTTCACCGAAGTCAGCAAGCACCGCGCCGACTACGGTGTGGTTCCGGTGGAGAACTCCACCGAGGGCGCTGTGACGCACACGCTGGACATGTTCGTGGACAGCGACCTGAAGATCGTGGCGCAAATCGTCCTGCCGGTGCAGCATTGCCTGCTGGCCGACTGCCCGCGCTCGAAAATCCGCAAGCTCTACGCCCACCCGCAGGCGCTCGGCCAGTGCCGCGCCTGGGTGCAGACTCATCTGCCGCGGGTGGAGATCGTGGAGACCTCCTCGAATGCCCGCTCCGCCGAGCTGGCGGGTAAAGAAAAGAACGCCGCCGCGATTGCCGGCCTCCTCGCCGCCGAACGCTACGACCTCCCCGTCCTGGACCACGACATCCAGGACAACATCGCCAACGCCACCCGGTTCCTCGTCCTCGGCCGGCAATGCAGCCCGCCGACCGGCAATGACCGCACCAGCCTGATGTTCAGCCTCGCCGATCGCGTCGGCGCGCTCTACAACGCTCTGGTGGCCTTCAGGCGCCACCGCATCAACATGACCAAGATCGAGTCCCGTCCGAGCAAGCGCAAGGCCTGGGAATACATCTTCTTCGTGGATTGCGAAGGGCACCTGGAAGACCGCCGCCTGAGCAAGGCCGTCAGGCTCCTCGGGGAACACTGCAGCTACGTCAGAGTGCTCGGTTCCTATCCGGACTCGGAGTGACGCTCTCCCGCCGTCTGGCGCGGCCCGGGACGGCGGCGGGCTCCCCACGGCCGTGCCGGGAAAGTCCGCCGGGATGGCAGGAAACCTGCGGCTTGGCCGGCAATGCATGAGCAATGGCGGAAAACGTGCCCCGCGCCCTGCGCATCGCCTGCGGATATCTCGCCGGCGGGCCGGCGGATCAGACTGACCCATTACGAGACAGTGTTCCGCAATATGGTTCAGGTTGAGGGATTGATTCGGAGGTGCTGGAGCAGCCGGTTGTGCCGCGTGCTGGCCGCGGCCGGTCTCGCGGTGATGCTGGGGGCAGGGGCTGGTCGCCTGCTGGTCGGCGCGGTGTACGTGGTCGAGGGTGCGAGCATGGAGCCCACCTATCCGCCGGGAACGCACCTCTACGGAACCCCGATCTCAACCCCGTTGCAGCGGGGGGATGTCGTTCTTTTGAAGGATGGGAAAGCGGGTTATGCGGTCAAGCGGATCATCGGTTTACCGGGGGAAAGCGTTCAACTGTGGCGCGGCTGCGTCTTCGTCAACCGGCAGTTGCTGGTGGAACCGTATCTGCCGAAACACACTTACACTTGCCCGGTGGAGCAGGCGCGGAGGGGGGCGGCGTTTGTCCTGGGGGAAGGGGAGTATTTTCTGTTGGGGGACAACCGGCTGCGCAGCGAGGACAGCCGGGTTTACGGTCCTGTGACCCGGAGGCAGATCAAGAGACGCGTCCCGCCGCCGGAAGGTTTTGTGTGCGGCTACCTGGGTCCCTACGCGCTGCCAGCTTACGGAACGACCATCATGCGCCCATTGACGCCCGCGATGACCGGCACCCACGCCTCCCTCTGATCGGGAAGAACCACATTAACCGCAGCCGGCGGCCGGCCCGCAAATGCCGCCCCCCGCAATGCGCCGGGTCACTTACCGGGGCGAGGCTGCTGCTGGCGGCGCGTTGGTCCCGGCCGGCAAGACATCGGCTTCGGGCGGCTCCCCCAACTTGGCCCGCAGCACCGCGCGCACTTCAACCGGCTCCCCCTTCTGGGGGTCCAGCATGCGCCTTCGGATCTCGCGGTCGGTTTCCTCGAAGGGCGTCAAGCCAATCGCGGCCAGCCGCTCTTTGGGCATCTGGCTTTGATAGGCCTCCCAAACCCGCTGGGCCAGCAGCCTGTAACCGGCTGCCGGGCCGTCTTCGCCCACGGCCATGTTTCGATAGGAGTTGACCAGCAATCCTTCGACGATCCCCTGGGTGCGGTCGCGGCCGCCGCTGTCGCTTACGTCTTCCTGCACACGAGCCACGGCATACCCGGTGAGCGTCAGGGTGGCTGGCAGCGAGTTGGGTTTGCCATCGAGCAGCGGTTTGTCTGGATAGCGCGTTGACAGGTATTCATACCAATGCGCCGCGTCGGCCAGGCGATTATACATGTAGAGGAAGTAGACCGCGTCGCGCAGGAAATTCCGGTGCGCCTTCTGAATGTGTTCACGGTTCTCTTCGTCCTCCTCGGCCGCTTGCTCATAGGCAGAATTCACCTTGGGGAGGATTTCCAGGTTGGGGCCGAACTCGAAGGCTTTCGCAAAGGGGTTCAGCACCAGTCGTCCGCGGTGGAAACTCAGCAGCATGGATTGATAAATGACCCGGCGCAGCGTGATCAGGTCTTCCTTCTTAAACCGGGCGGGGTTTTCCTTCGCCTTTTTCAACCCCAGCGCGGCCCAGTAAACCGCGTGCGCCTCCGGCAGACGCCACTCCAGCGGCCCGTACTGCTGGTCCACCTCCTTCATGATCTGCGGGTCCATTTTGTAGGTCTCGCGCAGCAGCCGGGCGCGAGCCTCCTCATCCGCCGTCTGGGGATTAATCAGCTCGTCCAGATTTGGCGTCTTTTTGGCGAAGACCTTCGCCATTTCATCCGCCCACTGCTGCTTGTAGTACGCGCTGGCGTCGTCGAGGTTGTGGCCGAGTTTATGCTGAAAGAACCACGCCAGCTCGCGGTAGAGCAGCGTTTCGTTTGGATTGAAGCGCAAGCCATCATCGCGTAGCAGCGCGATGCCGGCCTTGACCCAGCGCCAGCGGTCGGGGAATTGTCCAGGGCTGTTTTCCTTGAACTTGACCGAGATGTTGTAAGCCATATTCCAGGCCTGCACGAGCCAGACATGCACGAAATGGGGCTCGAGCTTCGTGATCCAATCCGCCAGCTGGGCCATCTCGAAGAACTTGTCTTCGTCCTGCAAGTCGGTGGCGCGCATCCACAGCGCGTTGGAGATCAGTCCGCGGAAGCCGCCCAGCGCCACGGTAGTGAACGCGAGGACAGGAGGCGCATTCTCGAGCGGTTGCACGCGCGTCAGCCCGAGCAGATCGCGGTCGCGGTTAAGTGACTGCTGCACAAGACCGGCTCCTGCCAGCAGCGCGCCAGCGAGCAGGAGCAGGAGAGCTTTCTTGAGTTTGCCGCTCATTGAGTCTGGGCGGTTGCTAATTCGCGCCGGGTGAAGATGATAATTCCGGCCAGTCCGATCCCCCCGCTCAGCAGCAACACGATTTGCGCGAATGCCCGGCCGAGCTCGCTCCAGGCCACGCTCCGGCCCGTGCTCAGCGAATCAATGGGGGAGAAGTCCTTGGCGAAGTTGATCAGCTCCAGCACAGCCCGGAAGACTGGAATGGCAATGGCATCAACCGCAGAGTGCCCCATCTGACTGCTCTCCGAATCAAAACCCATTAACGTCCCCTCCTCGACGGTGCTGGCAATGGTGCCGCTGGAGAGTGCCAGAGTCAGGATGGCCAGCGAGAAGAACGCCGCCACCGGGAACGAAAGAAAGCTGGCCGCCGCCAGCCCGAGGGTGGCCAGCAAGGCCATCCAGCAGAAGATAATCCCCAGCCCGCGGGCGTAGTTGAGGCCGAAGCCGCCCTGGCGATAGAGCACCTCCAGGCCATCCTCAAGCGGGAAGAGCAGCGCAGCGTTGTTAACGTTTGCGAAGGTCACCGTCAACACGCCTCGGTCGTCGTAATGGGCGGGGACCTCGAACTCATGGGACGTGTCGGGGGCCAGGCTCATGGGCTCGCTGTGCCATAAGGACGTTTTGCGCGGCACGCCGACCAGCCAGTTGCCGTCGAACGTGCCGGAAGGACTCCTGTCCGCCGCGTTGAACTTGATGCGCAAACAGATGGTCTGGCCGGGCTCGAGCCTCCGGACGCCCCCCAGATCAACCTCCCATACATGCATATAGCCCGGGGGAACCACCTGGTATGCAGCCTTGACCTGTTCGACGATCTGCTTGCGGGCCTCGATGACATTGGCGCGGAGATCAGGAAACTTCTGCAACCGCTCCCGGAGCAACTGGTCTGCCTCCGCCGCGATTTCCTTGTCAAAGCTCGGCGGCTTGATCGAGCCGCGCGCCACGAGCACCTCGTTGCGCAGAATCTTCTGCTCCTCGGCCGGCAGGCGCGTGGCGCGCCATTGCAGCAGGCCGTAAACGCTGGCGCCGGACAAGGCCAGCAGGGCGGCGTTCAACGACATGATCCCCAGCCACTTGCCCACCCAGATTTGCCACCGGGCGACCGGTTTGGTGGCGACCACCTGCAAGGTGCAATCCTCGATGTCGCGCGCCAGGGTGCCGCACGCCAGCCAGAGCGTGGATAGCCCGAGCAGGGCTGTAATCGTGCTCAACGTATAGGTCAGGAGAATCTGGGTGAAGCCGCGCGCCGTGCCGTCATCCTTGATCAACAAGGGCAAGCCCACCACGGACCCCAGCAGCAGGACTGCCACGACCAGAAACAGCCGGAACCGAAACGCGGCTTTCCAGGTCAGCCGGGCAATGGCAAGCAGGGGTTGCATGGGTTGAAGGAGCCTGAAGTGCGGCCCGCAGTCATTCGTTCCGCTTTCGCACCAAGGACGCCAGCTTCTCGTCGGCTTGGCGCAGGTCTTCCGCGCTCAGCGGCTTGGCGGCTGCGGGCACCGCCGCCGGCGCCGGGGCAACAGGCACCGCCGGTTTCGTCAGGGCTTCCAGTTTCTGCCGGTCCACCGTTTCGACCGGTTCCGGCGCCGGGGCGGACGCTGGCGCAGGGGGCTGCGGCGCGGCGAGCCGCTCCAAAATCTTATCGGGCGCGGGTTTGGCCTCAGCCCCGCCGCGCAGGTAAGCGGCCACCCGGGCGCCGGACATGGCGCCGGAAGTCTCGGCCTCGGCTTGCCGCGCGCTTTGCACCACGTCGAGGAAATAGCGCTCCAGGTTTTGCGTCGGCGTGTCAATGCTGACTTTGTCGTCCGCCACGTCCTGGCGGATGATGGCGAGCACGCGTTCCAGGGTTTCGCGGGAAAGCGCCGGCGTAGTGATGCGAATCGCATCAGGCGTAGCCAGCAGTTCTTTCAAGGCGCCCATGGCCTGAACCTTGCCGCCGTAATAGATGACCACGCGGTCGCACACATCTTCCACATCGGCCAGCAGGTGGCTGCTCAAGATCACCGTCTTGCCGCGCCGCGCCAGCGCCAGAATCAGGTCCTTGACCTCGCGGCAGCCGATGGGATCGAGCCCGGAAGTCGGTTCGTCGAGGATTACCAGGTCGGGATCGTTGATGAGTGCCTGCGCCAAGCCGATGCGGCGCTGCATGCCCTTCGAAAACTCGCCCACGGCCCGCATCCGGGTCTGGCTCAGGCCGACCATTTCGAGCAACTGCTCCGCCCGGTCATTGCGATCGTTCCGGGGCAGGTGGAAGAGGTTGCCGAAGAAATCCAGCGTCTCGCGGGAATTGAGATAGCGGTAGAGATAAGATTCCTCCGGCAGGTAACCGATGCGCGACTTGGTCGCCACATGGCTTGGGGAATGATTGAAGACTTCGATATGTCCTTTGGTGGGGTAGAGCAGGCCCAGGAGCAGCTTTACGGTCGTGGACTTGCCGGAGCCATTAGGACCGAGCAGGCCGAAGACTTCCCCGCGCCGCACGTCGAAGTCAACATTATCCACCGCTCGCGCCTTGGGCCGGCCCCAGAAATCCTTGAAGACCTTGGTCAGGCCGCGAACGGAAATGACGACCTCGCCTTCAGGTCGCCGGGTTCCGTCAGTCATGGTCATGCTCATCGAATTACCTCGAACTTCGGATCCCGCACCTCAGATTTCGTTCCTTCACGCCATCCCGGGCGCCAATTCAGCCCTAGCTCCGGGCGCGGCCGGGCGTTCCGGTCCGGATGTCGAGGGCGCCGCCTGGTAATGTTCGAGCTCTTCGCCTTTGCGCACGAGGCGCGCGCTGTTGAAGACCACGATTAGCGACCCGGCGGTGTGCATCACCGCGGCTATCACCGGCGGCACATAGCTCAATGCCGAGAGCGTCATGCCCCCGACGATAAACGCCACACCGAACAGGAAGTTCTGATTGATGACCGAGCGGGTGCTGCGCGACAGCTTGACCAGGAACGGCAAGCGGCGGAGGTCATTGTTCATCAGGGCGATCGTGGCGCTGTGGATCGCCACCTCGCTGCCCGCCGCGCCCATGGCGATGCCGATGTCGCCGGCCGCCAGCGCGGGCGCGTCGTTCACACCGTCGCCCACCACCGCCACCACGTAGCCCTTGGCCTTGACGGCGCGAACAAACTCGACCTTGTTCTGCGGCAGGCACTCGCCCTTGGCTTCCTCGCAGCCGATTTCGCGCGCCACCCGGGTGGCCACGGGCTGGCGGTCGCCAGAGATCATGGCGATGCGTCGCACACCGCCGGCCTTTAATTCCACCAGCGACTCCCGGGCCTCGGCGCGGGTCTGGTCCTGCAGCCCGACCCAGCCGAGGCAGCGGCCGTCGCGCGCCACAAAGATCAGACTCCAGCCCTCAGTCTCGTTGAGGTCCACCGACTTGAGGAAATCCTCCTGCACGCCGTTGTCGCGCAGCCATTGCGCCCGGCCCACCAGCACTTTGGCGCCCCCCACTTCGGCCTTCACGCCACGGCCGGCCGTTTCAGCAAAACCTTTCGGCTCCGCCAGCGGCACCCCGGCTTCGGCAGCCAACTGGGCCAGCGCTTTGGCCGTGGGGTGATTGCTGTATCGCTCGGCCGAGGCGGCGACGCGCAGCAGCTCGGCGGGCGCCACGCCGTTGAGCGGCGCCAGGCGGCTCACCGCCAGTTCGCCTGTGGTCAGCGTGCCCGTCTTGTCAAAAATGAACGCGTTGAGCTTCGCCGCCAGCTCAATGTCGGCCACGTTCTTGATCAGGATGCCGAGACGCGCGGCCGCGGACAGAGCGGCCACCATCGCCGTCGGCGTGGCCAGGATGAATGCGCAGGGACATCCGAAGATGATGACCGAGATGACGTTGTCGAGATTGCGGGTGAAGGCCCAAACGAGCGCGGCGATAACCAGCACCAGCGGGGTATAAAAGCCCATGTACTGGTCCACGATCTTCATCATCGGGAGCTTGGTCTTCTCGGCCGCGAGGATCAGGTCGCGCACGCGACCCAGAGTGGTGTCGGTGCCGGCCCGGTTCACCTTGATCTCCAAAACGCCGGTCAGATTCTGCGTGCCGGCGAAGACTTCATCGCCCGGCTTCTTGTCCACGGGCAGCGATTCGCCGGTAATCGTGGCCTGGTTGAACGAGCCCTGGCCGCTGAGAATGACGCCATCCGCCGCCACGTTGTCGCCGGGGCGGATGCGGATCACGTCGCCGACCGCCAGGTCTTTGGCGGCAACCTCCTCTTCGCCCTGCGGGGTAATCCGGCGGGCCTTGGTAGGCGTGAGTTTGATAAGGTGTTCAATGGAGGCGCGGGCGCCTTCGGCGGTGCGGGTCTCGATGATCTCGCCCATCAACATGAAGAAGGCGACCACCCCCGCCGTCTTGTACTCGCCGGTGGCGAAGGCGGCGAGCACGGCGATGGCGACCAGCTCGTTGATGCCCAGGATCCCGGTGCGCAGGTCCTTGATGGCGGTCAGGACGATCGGATACCCCAGGATGACGGCGCCGATCAACCCGCTGGCGCTGGCGACCGTGTGGCCTTGCTCGAAGAGCCAATCCACGAGGAATGCGTTGAACACGAATACGATCCCTACCAGCGTCTGCCAGAGCCGCACGGGCGCGTGCTCGTGGTCGTGACCGCACGTCGCGCACGTTTCATCGTGCTGGTGCCGGCTCAAGAGAGAAGTGACTTGCATGGCATTAAAGAATCCAATAGCGGCTTTCGGAGCCCATCACGGTTTCGCCTCCTCCGTCTTGGGTTTGGGGACTTCACGGTTTAACAACAGTCGCAGTTCCTTGGGCTTGCCCGTGGCGCTCTCAGCCAGGAATATCTTGTCCTGCACGTTCGTTAATACCCGGCTGAGCGTCTCCGTCAGGCGCTGCTCCCCGAACAGGGCGGGGTGCCGCCGATATTGGGGCAGAACCTCCTGGAATCGTTCCGCCTGGGCCGAGGTGTCGCTGACGAGCCGGGCGCGGTCGGATTGCGCCAGGTTGGCGAGGGATTCGGCGTCGGCGCTGGCCTTATTCGTGATCTGGTTTTCGTAAGTGCGCGCTTCGTTGAGCAGCTTGCTGCGCATCACTTCCGCCTTGAGCACATTGGCAAAGGCGTCTTTCAACTGCCGCGGCGGGACGCTCTGAACCACGCATTGCTCGACCACCAGGCCCAGCTCCTGGTTCTCCAGCAGTTGAGTGGTCCGCCGGCGCACCGCCTCCTGAAAGCCGGCGATGTCCCGCGTGAGGACGTCGTCCACCTTGTAACGGGAGGCGGCGTAGAGCAAACCGTTATCCAGGGCGCTCTGAACGGCGTTCGAGGCGGTCACGAAGCCGAAAACGTACTGAATCGGGTCCTGGATGCGGTAGGTCAGCGTGGCGCGGGTGTGAATGATATTGGCATCGGCGGTCAGGACGTAGCCGTCCACGATGGGGTTAAGCGTGGGGCCCGCGGGCGGCTCGATGCCCGCCAGCATCTGCTCGGGGGTCACCGCGTACCAGCCCACCGTGGAGCTGACATGCTGCAGTCCGGAGATCGAGACTTTGATGCTTTCGTCAATGGGATAGGGGAACGACCAATGAAGCCCCGGCCCGAGCAAAGCCTTCTCGCCCTCCCCTCGCGCCTTGCCGAAGCGCAGAATGATCGCCCGCTCCTGGGGACCCACCGTGAAGAAGCCGGATGCGAGAAAGAGCAGCACCAGCAACACCATCACGACTTTGACGATTACAAAGCTGCTGTGCAGGGCTTCGGCGAGCGCCTGTGACCCGGCATCTAGCGGCGTCTCCGGCGGCAGGGCGGGTTCGGGAAGCCCGTCGGTTGGATGTGGGTGGTCGCTCATGGCCGGGTCACTTATTGAGCAGGTTGGTCGAGACGCCCCGGAACAGGTCAAACGGCGGCGTGTGCTGATCGAAGATAAGAATCGAGCGCTCCTTGAGCGAGCCTTCCAGTGCCGACAGGCGGAAGATGAAGCTGGCCAGCTCGGGATTCTGCTGGAAGACCTTCAGCGATTTCGCGGCTTCAGCCTCGCCTTTGCCTTTGATCTCGGTCGCCTGCCCTTCGGCGTCGGCCAGCACCTCCGCCGCCTTGCGTTCGGCATCCGAGCGGATGCGCTGCGCCTCGGCCTCGCCTTCGTATTGGAAACGGTCCGCGAGGACTTTCCGCTCGGACGTCATGCGCTCGAATACCGATTGGGTCACACTTTCGGGCAGTTGCAGCCGTTTGAGGCCAAGGAATGCGATCTCCAATCCCAGGTTGTTGGTGTGGAGTTGGGATTGAATGGCCGCTAGAATCTCGTTTTCAATGGCGACAAAACTGGCCCCATCGTCGCTGGTCGAGACGAAGTCGGACAAGGGATGTTTGCCCACGACCGCGGTCTTGGCGTTGCCCAGCCACTGGTCCAGGAGCGTTTCGGCCGCTGCAATCGGGTTGGCGCTGTCGGCGAATCGGGGGAAGAAAGCGGTGGGATCTGAGACCTTCCAGCCGACATAGACCGAGGTCAGGAGGTTGAAGTTGTCCTGGGTCAGGCCTTCGGTCAGCCGGTCCTCGAAGTTCTGGACGCGCCGGTCGAACGACCAGACTTTCTGGATGGGCCAGGGCCACTTGAAATACAGGTTCGGCTCGGTGATGGGGCGCGTCGGCTTGCCGAAGGTGGTCACGACGGCGACTTCGGTGGTGCGCACTTGGAAGGTGAACAGCAGCAGCCCGAAGATAAGGATCAGCACCAGGCCGATAACGAGGGTCAATGGATTGCGTTTCATGCGAGTTACTTGGTCTTGGGCGCGGGCACGCTCAGGTTGAGCAGGCTCTGCGCGATGGATTCCTGCAGGTCAAAGGTAATCACGTCCTGCGTGTTGGTGGTGAGCAGAACGTATTTGCGCGCGTTGGCGGTGGCGCGGGCGAAGGTCTGCAGATAGGTCCGCTCCGGGTAAACCGACGGCGCCGCCTCAAACGCGGGGATCTGGTTGGTGAAGAGCGCGGCCTGGGCCAGCGCGCCGATTTCGCGCGACCGGCGCTCGGCGCTGGCCCGGTTGGTCAGGCTGACGGCTTGCGCCGCGGCCAGGGCGTTGGTCCGGATGTCATCGGCTCGGGCGGCTAGAATTCTTGCCTGCTTCGTCTGGATGGCCGCGACCACCTTCTCGTACTCCGGCGCGACTTTCACAGGCGGGTGCAGGTCTCCCAGTCCGACGGAGATGATTCTGGCGCCCAGATCATAGCGGTTGGCCACTGCCTGGATGCGCTGGCCGAGCTCCTGGGCCGCCTGCCCGCGGCCCTGCGACATGATGTCGTTCATGTCCACCCCCACCAGGTAGCGCAACACCTCGCGGGTGCTCAGGTCCTCCAGCAGCGTGAAGGCGTCTTCGTTGTTGTAGGCCCAGTCCACCAGGTTGGTGATCTGGAAATACACAGGCACGCTGACGGTCAGCAGGCTCACAGGCGGGGTGCGTTTGCTGGCCACCCGGCTGGCGGCTTCCTGCGAAAGCTGCTCCCGGTTTGCCACCAGGAAATTCGTTTCCACCGAATGGCCCTGGCCCCACAACACATGCCTTGAGTGCTCCTTCGCCGGGTCGGGCATGGAGCCGACGGTGAAGCTCTGAATCTGCTCGGCGCCGAAGCGGTAAACCCGGTCAACCGGCCACGGCCATTTGAGATGAGCGCCGGGGCCGAGCGGGGAGCGGCTCTCAACCCGCCGGCCAAAGCGTTCGAGCAGCCCCTGCTCGCCAGCCTCGATGAATACCACGCACGTGGACAGAAGCAGCGCGCTCGCTTGCAGCAGAATGAGCCAGCCGAGCGCCTTCTCGAAGAAGCGGTAAAACCAGGTCTCGGAGACCTTAAAGCCGAACTGGTAATCCATCGCCTGCGCGGCGGTGGTAACCAGGCCCTCCGGCTGCCCGAGCAGGCCGATCAGCCGGCTCTCATACAAGGGCCGCTCGACCTTGCCCCTAACCCGCGGACGGTAAATTTCCAGCACCAGTTGGATCAGGGTTTCCAGCGCCACCAGCCCCAGCAAGCCGCACAGGACGTGCGCGACGTAGAAATCGGTCTTCGGAAAGCCGGCCCAGACCGCGACGAGGCCCAGCGCCACCACCAGGCACAGAACGGCGTTGCAGAGCAAGTAATTGGCCCCGGGCCGCAGCAACCGGTGACGCTGCAGCCGGGCGACGGTGGCCGAAAACCGGCCGAGCAGGAACAGCACAAGGGCCAACAGGCCGAACGAGGACAGCCCGGCAATGGGCTCCTTTACTGCGGCCACCGTCGTGCCGCGCGACAGCCAGCGCCACAGCAAATAGGCCCCGCCAGCCTGCAACACCAACAGGAGCACCGTGAAGGCCGGCACGAAGAACCGCTCGAACTGCTCGCGCGAGCGCTGCGCCGGAAACAACTCCGCGTCCTTGGCCTCGAACATGGCCGAAGCGCTGCGGCTCTTGGCGAGCTCATCAACCTCGAGCTTCTCGAGGCGCTCCCGCTCCTCGAGGCGCATTTGAAACCAGCTTACGATCGCCACCAGCACGCCCAGGCCCAGAAACAGCGCGCTGACCAGTCCCGCCAGCGAGCCGGCATACCGCGCTGCCGCCAAACCCGCCGCGCCCGCCGCCAGCAAAGCCAGCAGGTTGACCAGCCCGTTCTTCTGTATGGTTCTGTCCATGAAGAATTAACTCAGTTCGCGTTGCTCGAATAACAGGACGGCCAGCGCCAGCGCGGCGCCCACATAAGCCGCCATGTAGGCAAACGCCTTGCCCACATACCCCCAGTGGAAGGTGCTCTTGCCCTCCACCAGCGCATCCGCCAGCCAAAAAAGCTGCCAGTTCGGCGTTACGGTGTAAAGCGCCGACGCCCACCACTTCCCCCCCATTTTCGCCTCTCGCATCCGCGCCTGGTCCAGCTCCCCGATCCGGTCGCGCTCCGCCGGCTCGAGCCGGTTGTTGCGATCCTGGTCGTACTTGACGGCGATCTCCCTGAGCAAAGCCTTCTGGCTCTGCGACCAACGGGGGCTGTAAAGCTCCTCCGTCAGGTCATGCCGCCATACCGGCTCGGCTTGCCGCCCGAACAGATAATCCGACATGATCCCCAGCAGAAAAACCGCCGTGCAGATCGCCAGCGTCGGCACCATGTCCAGCCGCGTCGAGCACGCCAGCGCCAGGCTCGCCAGAATCCAAAGCGCAAACAGGATAAGCATCGCCGCCGGCACCAGCCGCCAATCCACCGCGCCCGGGTCGTTCGTGGACCGCTGCTGCGTCGTGAATTGAATAATCACCAGCGCCGCCAGCGTCACCGTGATCAGCAGCGCGAATACCGCATCGCTCACAAAAGGCCGCCGCAGGAAGAAATTGCTGAACCCGCCCAGGGCGTAGGCAGCCACCACCCCGGCCGCGAAGATGCCGATGGCCGCCAGGTCGGTCTCGCCGTACGAGTCGAACGCCATCCGGCTCGCCACCAGCGCCGCCACCAGGTTCACATACGTCAGCAACGCCAGCGCCGCCACCAGGCCCGCATACTTGGCCAGCAGAAACTGCGCGCGCCGCACCGGCTTGGACAGCACCGCCAGCGCCGTGCCCGAGCGGATTTCCCGCGCCAGCGAGGCCGAGGCGGTCAGCACCGCCCCCAGCAACCCCGCCAGCAGCATCACCGCCAGCGTGCTGTTCTTAACCAGCCGCGGCTCGTCCCCGAACGCAAAGTAGTAGGGCGTCGCCAGGAAAATCTCGAACAGCGCCGAGCTGGTCATCAGCAACAGGAAGATTGGCTGCCGGACCAGCTCCATAAACGCATTGGCCGCTATGGTGACGAACTGTCGCATCTATTCAATCTGGTCAGCCAGTTTAAGCC
>CAZHEW010000023.1:0-17051 GCA_964531815.1 uncultured Verrucomicrobiota bacterium | reverse complement strand
GCGCGCCTTCACGCGGCGCCTTGATCCCGCGTGCGCTTGACGGCGGGGAGGCGCCGGTTTGGCTTGCGGGCAGGGGATTACCGAACTATAGGAATGCGCGACAGATGAACGCGCACTTGCTTCGAATGTTTTTCGGCGCCTGCAGTTTGGCTGGCGCCGCCATGCCGTTGCTCGCCGTGCCGCTGCAGCGGTCCGATGTGCCCGCCGCGCCGGCATGGGTGGTCCATGTTGATTGCGACAAGCTGCGTCCGACGGCGATGGGCCAGTATCTGTTGGCGGAGATGGAAAAGCCGGAGGCGCGGGAGCAGCTTGCCGCGTTGTGGAGCCCGCTCCGATTTGATCCGCGCAAGCAACTGCACGGCCTCACGCTCTACAGCCGCGCCAACGCCCCAGAGGAGAAGGTGCTGCTGGTCTATGCGGATTTCGAGGCGGAGCGGCTCATTCGCCTGGCCCGGGGGGCGAGAGATTATCAGACCACGCCCTACAAGAAGCATCTGATTCACAACTGGATCGGTGAGAACAGCAAGAGCAAGCAGGCCGCAGGGCGACGCGTCTATGCCGCGATGCAGGCCGATCGCGTGGTGGTTCTTGGCCGGCGGGAACCGGACGTGGCCCGCGCGCTGGATGTGCTGGATCGCGCCGCGGGAAGCCTGGCGGGGAGCAGCCAATTCACGCAGCTCGGCGCCCGGAGCAGCGGCGTCTTCCTCCAGGCCGCCGTCTCGAAGGTGGACCTGCCGCCCCTTAATCCTGCGGGGGCAATCTTCCGGCTGGCCAAGGCGGGGCGGCTGGAAGTGGGCGAAACGGCGGGCCGCCTGGGCGCCACGCTGAACCTCGAAGCCAACGATGAAGCGGCCGCCGCGCAGATGTTGTCGGCGAGCCAGGCGCTCCTGGCGCTCTTGCGGCTGCAGCCGGGCAACGCCAGCGCGGCAAGATTGGCCGAGGGGTTCATCCTCAAGCAGCAGGGGGCGGAGGTGGTCGCCACGCTGGCCGTTTCGACCGGCGACGCGATTGAGCTGATGAAGAGCGGTGGGGGCCGAACGGAGCAGAAGAAGGCGGGGGGGCAATAGCCTTCGCAACGGCCAACCACCCGCGAGGCGCGGCCCGGGACGCCAACAGCGGCGCAGCGCGTATGCATGAGGGAGCGCGGACATTCCTGTCCGCCTGCCTGGCGCACGCTCCGCAGGGCGGACAGGAATGTCCACGCCCCCCCGGCCGGCTTCATGGATGCGCGCTGACGGCGGCGCGCCTCCGGCCGCCTATTGAACGCTGTCCACCTGAATACGGCGTGCGTCGTTCACGCCGAGCTGGAGCAGGGCGGCGTTGCTGTAGAGCTGAAGGTTGCGTTTGACGGCGGGCGCGTCGGCGGCCTGGCGCTGGCGGTCAAGTTCCTGGAGCGAGAGCACATCGAGCGCGACGGGGTCGCGGCTGAAGCGTAGCTGGTTTAACACGGCTGAGTAGTGGAGCAGCCCGCGCTCGCCGCCCTCGTACTGACAAATCAGCGCGTCGGTGATATTGAGCGCCACGCGGTCGCTCAGCTCGGGCAGGGCATAGATTTCGGGGATGGTGGCGGCCAGGGTTTCAGGCTTGGACTCGAAACGGATCACGTTGTCCACGCTCCCCGTCGCGAGGCTGTAGAGGTTGCCCGCGACGCCGGCTTCGTTGTGGTTAAGCAGCGGGGTCACGTTAATGATCCTGGTGATCTCGCGGCTGACCAGCCTGGAGACAAAGGACTTGCGCCCCACGCCCTCTCCCTGTTTGTTAAACTCGAGGTCGCCCCAAACCAGGTTGCCCAGGATCGGGCTGTCGGGATCGTAATAGACCTCGCGATCCCAGCCGGTTTCGGCGCTGCCGGCCAGCCGGATGCCGTGCTCTTCCGCAAGCGTGCCGAAGCCGGCCAGGCGCAGATCAGTGAGCCGGCGATCCCAGACGATGATCTGTTTGGGCGGCAGCCCCGCCGCCAGCAACCCTTCGATCACTGCGGCCACTACGGCCGGCCGCGTGCCGCTGTGCGGGCCGGGCGCCGAAAACACTTTGATGCCCACCACCTCCTGGGTCGCGACCAGGCTGCGCCAGGCCTCCGGTACAGTGGCGCAATGCGTGAGGTTGGTGATCGCGCGATTGACCATCAGCCGGACGTGATCCCGGCGCGGCGCAAAGGCATCGGTAGCGCGGTCATCCTGCGTGATGACGACCCGGGCGCGCGGGACGAACCTGCCTGACGCGCGCGGCGCGACCGGCTGCGCCGGCAGGGTGTAACCGGCCGCCAGCCAGCCAAGCAGCAGTGCGAGCATGCAGCCGGGCGCCGGGCGCAAGGCAGTGGCAGGCGCAAAGAACATGCGGTGGACGCGTCTCACTTTCCTGCAAGGGGAGGGTTGGCGCGCCGACATTCCTGTCGGCCCACCCAAGGGCACACCAACGGGCCGACAGGAATGTCGGCACTCCTGCAATGAAGCAACATGCGCCCGCAGGCGGCCCATGAACTGTGCGTTACTTGACACTTCCAAGCGTGAATGTTACCACCCAGACAGATGCTGACCACAAAAAACGAGGCAGCCGGCGGCCCGGCTGACGGCCCGGAGCACAGCGGGTGGAGTTTGCGCTGCCTGTCCGGGCTCCTTGGGCTGCTGGCGCTGCTGGCCGGCTGCACCCCCGCGGGCCCGCGCGCCCTCTTGGAGGGCAGGCGCCTGATAGACCGGGGCCAGTACCCGCAGGCGATCGAGAAACTGCGGGCGGCAGCAGTCTTGCTGGGCGGCACCAACGCGCAGGCGTGGAACGATCTGGGCCTGGCCTGCCACCACGCCGGCGAGCTGGCCGAGGCTGAGCACGCCTACCAGCGGGCGCTGGCGCTGAACCAGGATTTGAGCGAGGCACGCTTCAACCTGGGCTGCCTCTGGTTGTCGCAAAACCGGATCGAGGCGGCCAAGGCTGAGCTCACGGCCTTCACCTTGCGCTGGCCAAACGAGCCGCAGGGGTTTCTGAGGCTGGGCGCGGCCCAGTTGCGCGCCCGCGAGCTGAGCGCCGCGGAGGGGAGCTTCCACACCGCGCTCCGGCTGCGGCAGCAGAACCCCGAAGCCCTCAACGGCTTGGGCCTGGTACAGCTCGGGCGCGGTCGCGCGGTTGAGGCGGCGCGCGGCTTCGAGGCCGCGCTCAAGCAACAAGCCGATTACGGCCCGGCACTCCTTAACCTGGCGATCGTTTCCCACCAGCATCTGAGGAATCGCCAGGCGGCACTGGAGAAGTATCGGGCGTATCTCGCGTTGAAGCCGCCGCCCCCCAACGCCCAGGCTGTGCTGGCGCTTGCGCGGCAGCTTGAAGTGGAGCTTACCCCTCCCGCACGCCCGCCCAATGCGACCGCGGCGGCTCCGGCGAGCCCGGTCGCAGCCCCGCCTCGACCGGTTGCCGCCACCGTGTCGGGCGCCACGGTAACGCCGAAACGCGAACCACTGCCCGAGGTTTCCAGAACCGCGGCGGTCAATGTGCGAAAGGCCGGCCCGATCAACGCGCCGGCTCCCGCCCCGGCCAACACCGCGGCGCCGGCGACGAGTGTCGAGGTGGTGCGCCTTCCGGCCGAACCGGTCTTTAAGCGCGGCCAGCCGGTGGCGCTGGGGCCGCCCCCAACGCAAGGTTCGGCTGCCGAGCCGTTGATTACCACTTCATCGGTGCCGGCGACCGTTGCGGCGTCGCCGGCCGCCAAGCGCAGCTTCTTCCAGCGCATTAACCCGCTCAATCTGGTGCGCAGCAGAGAGAAAACACCCATACGGCCCACACCGCTGGGGCCGGCCTCGGGTTCCGCGCCGCGTGCATCGGCTCAGGCGGGCACGGTCGGGGCCGCGCCTGCGTCCGCCATGCTCCCGCCGCCGGAGTCCAAAGGTCCGCCGGGCCGCTATGCGTATCAGTCCCCAGCCCGACCTGCCATCGAGAACCGTTCCGGGGCGGAGGCGGCGTTTGTCCGGGGCGTGCGGGCGCAACAGGCGCATCGCTGGGCGGAAGCGGTGCAGGCTTATCGTTTGGCCGTGGAAATGGACCCCAGCCTGTTTGAGGCGCAGTACAATCTCGGCCTGGTGGCGGCTGAAACCGGCAACCTGCCGCTGGCGCTGAGCGCCTATGAAGCCGCCCTGGCCATTCAGCCCGCGTCGGCCGATGCGCGTTACAATTTTGCGCTGGTGCTCAAGCGGGCCAACTGCCCTGGCGACGCGGTGAACGAGTTGGAGAAGATCCTCGCCCGCTCGCCAAACGAGACGCGGGCGCACCTGGCGCTGGGCAATCTTTACGCGCAGCAGATGGGGCAGCAGGCTAAAGCGCGCCAGCATTATTTGAAGGTGCTGGCGTTGGAGCCGCGGCATTCGCAGGCCAGCTCAATTAACTTCTGGCTGGCAGCCAATCAGCCTTAGCCCGCATTCTTCATGTCCCGCACCAAATGCCAACAGCCCGGCGCGCGGGCGTCTTGCCCGCTTAGGCCATCCCGATCGTGCAAGCGGGCAGGATGCCTGTGCGCCAGCCCCCCAGGCATGAAATGTTCGGGTTAGGGGGCGCGGGCTATGCCAATCGCGCTGCGAAACGCGCCCCGGCTGGTCCTGGCTTCCGCTTCGCCGCGCCGGGCGGAGCTGCTGCGCGCGTTGCGCTTCGAGTTTGAAGTTCTGCCCGCCGACGTGCTGGAAATCCAGCACGAACAGTTGACAGCGCGCGAGTTGTGCCAAATCAATGCCTATCGCAAGGCGCGCCTGGTGGCGAAGAAGGTGCCCGACGCGCTGGTGCTGGCGGCCGACACGCTCGTGGCGCTGGACCGGACGCTGTTGGGCAAGCCGGCGACGGTGACGGAGGCGCATGAGATGCTCAAGCTGCTGCAAGGCCGGACCCACCAGGTCGTGACGGGCGTTTGCCTCCTGCACCTGCGGGATCATCGCCAGGCGCTCTTCGCCGAGAGCACCGCCGTTTCCTTCCGTTCGCTGAACGACCGCGCCATCCGGCAATACCTCAGCCGGGTCAACCCGCTGGACAAAGCCGGCGCCTACGCCATCCAGGAGCATGGGGACCTGATCGTCAAGAAGATTGCCGGCTCCTACACCAATGTGATCGGCCTGCCGGTCGAGCGCCTCGCGGTGGAGTTGGAGGCGTGGGCGGGGGTGCCGACGCGCCGCAGCCATTGACTCGGGAATGGTGAGACAACCGCGGCGCATCTGACTGTATTCAGGAGCGCCGACATTTCTGTCGCCCCTTTCGTGAACCCTTAGCTGGGCGGACAAGTCGGCGCTCGACCCCATCCATTGCAGGGAATTGAGATGCGCCCAGACCACGCGATGGTGCACGCCGGACTTGACCCCGGGGCCAGCCGGCGGCTAGCCTGCACTGGTCGCCGCGTCCCGGCATGGCTGGGCGCGGCGCGTGGTTACAACTGTTTCATGCTATGAAATTAAGCGAGCTGCTATCGGTGCTGCCGGAAAAGAGAATCTTCGGGAACAAGGACCCGGAAATCACCGGGCTGGTCTATGATCCCCTGCGGGTCACGCCGGGCTGTCTCTACGTCGCCATCAATATCTACACGCAGTTGGACAAGATCGAAATCCCGGACGGGCATTCGGTCCTGCCGGACGCCGTGCGGGCGGGCGCGGTGGCCGTCGTCCTGCAACAGGATCAGCCTGTCCCCGAAGGGGTGGTCAAAATCCTGGTGCCCGACTCGCGCCATGCGCTGGCCCTGCTGGCGGTGGAGTTTTACCGGCATCCGGCCCGGTCGCTCCACCTGATCGGCGTCACCGGCACCAATGGCAAGACCACCACCACGCATGTCATCGAGAGCCTCCTGACGACCCGGTATCGCGTGGGCCTGATCGGCACCCTTTACTACAAAATCAACGGCCGCATCTGCGACTCGAAGGATACCACCCCCGAACCGCCCGACCTGGCCGCTATCTTCACCGAAATGGTCAAGGAAAAGTGCGACTTCTGCACTATGGAAGTCTCCTCCCACGCCGTGGACTTCCACCGGGTGGTTGGCGTTGACTACGAGGCCGCCGCGTGGACGAATCTTTCGCAAGACCACCTCGACTGGCACAAGACGATGGAGAACTACCGCCACGCCAAGCTGCGCTGGCTGGCCAGCCTCGACCCGCAGCGGCACGTGGCCCTGAACAACGACGACCCCAGCGCGCATCACTTCATCGCGGGAGTCAGCGCGCGCAAGGTGCTTTACGGCATCAGGAACCAGGCCGACGTAACAGCCCGGGATTGCCGCTTCTCCGTCGATGGAACCCAGTTCACCCTGGTGACGCCCCGCGGCGAGATCGGGGTCAACGCCAAGCTGCGCGGCGAATTCAATCTCTACAATATGCTGGCGGGCGTCGCGGCGGTCCTGCACACCCCGCTGACGCTCGACGACCTCAAGCAGGGCCTGGAGAAGAACATCGCGGTGGCCGGGCGCTTCCAGCCGGTCGCGCTCGGGCAGCCGTTTTCCGTTATCATTGATTATGCCCACACGCCGGGCGGAATGGAAACGGTGCTGCGCGCCGCCCGCGCCATGCAGCCCAAACGCCTGATTACGGTCTTTGGCTGCGGCGGCGACCGCGACCGTGCCAAGCGGCCCCCCATGGCCGCCGCCGCCGAGGCCAACAGCGACCTGATCATCATCACCGATGACAACCCCCGCACCGAAGACCCCGAACAAATTGTGGGCGACATGGTGACCGGCTTGCGGAAAGGGCAGAGCAGCGCTTGCCAGATCATTCACAACCGCCGCGAGGCCATCCGCCGCGCCCTGGACATTGCCCAGCCGGGCGACCTCGTCCTGGTGGCGGGCAAGGGCCATGAAAGTTCACAAATCCTCAAGGACCACACCATTCACTTCAACGATTACGAAGTGGCCGAGGAGCTGCTGCGGGCGAAGGGCTACGGCGGATGACGTTCTCCGGTTCCGGCGACACCGTGCTGGACATCTTTGCCGGCTCCAACACCGCCGCGAGCGCAGCCGTGAAACTCGACCGGCGCTGGCTGGCCTTCGAGAAAGACCGCACCCGCCTCGCCGCCTCAACCCTCCGCTTCGTGGACGAACTGCACGCTGAACTAATTGCCACCCTCTGGAGTCAACCGCGCTCCCAGCCTGCGCAAGCATTGGTGCTAGGAACTGACCCAGAAGTTCTTCCTCCCCGCCATTTTCTTGAAACCAAGTCCGACATCCGCTGGAGACTCACCTGAACGCCTATGGACACGCCCTCACAAGCACTCGCCGCCAGGATCACGGAACGGTTGGTTCGCGAAAACCTAATCACGGCGGAGGCGGCCAGACGGCTGCAGCCCAAACTGGCCGAAGGCACGCTCCGGGCGGAGGACTGGCGGCTCCCGTTAAAAGTCGCCGAGAGGAAGGAGCCCAAGCCATGAGCGCTTCGGGACTAAAGCAGCTTGCCATCGAGCACCTGCGCGGCTCACTTGCCCGGTTCATACTGCCGTTCGAGACGGGTAAGAAGCTGACGGTCGTCTACGGCGAAAACGCCGCCGGCAAATCCACCATCTGCGATGCCCTCGAGTTCCTTGGCAAGGGCAAGGTGGGGTCGCTGGAGAACCGCGGGCTCGGCAAGACCACCAAATACTGGCCCTCAGTGGGCAAGAGCGCAGCGGATGTCTCGGTAACCTTGGAGACCCAGGATAAGGCCACGTGCCGCGCCAGCCTGCTCAAGGGCGAAGTCGTCGTCCATCCGGCAGCCGCCCGCCCGCAGGTGGAAGTTCTGCGCCGCAGCCAGATCCTGGCGCTCGTCGAGGCCAAGCCGGCTGACCGCTACGCTGCCATCAGTCGCTTCATTGACGTTTCGGGTGTTGAAGCGTCGGAAGCCGCCCTGCGCCAGTTGACTCGTGACCTCACCGGGAACAGCGATGTGGCCTTGGCGCGGGTGCGGGAGAATCTGGATGCCATCATTCAGTTCTGGGAAGCCGCAGGGAAGCCAGCGTCCGACCCGCTGTCCTGGGCCAACACCGAAACACAGCGCGACCCGAATGCCGCCGATGCCGAAGTAGCCGCCTTGACCAGGCTTCAGACCGCCTACTCCCGCCTGGCTGACTACCCAGCCCGTCTCAACTCGGCGAACCAAGCTGTGGCGCTGGCCAAACAGGCGGCCATAGAGGCCGAGCGAAAAGCTCAACAATGTGTGCAGACAATAGCCGCCGACGCTGGTGAAGTCATGGGCGTCCTGCAAGCGGCCCGCGCCTACCTGCAAAAGCATCCAGCCCCGGCGGTCTGCCCGCTTTGCGAAAGCGCCGAGAAGGTGGCAGGGCTGGACCAGCGCATCACTCAGCGTCTGGCCTCGTTTTCAACTCTGCAATCCGCTCGGGACCGAACCAAGGAGGCGGAAGCGGGCGTGCAGCGGGCTGAACGGCAGGTCGAAGCGCTGCGGGAAAGCGCCCGGCAGGACGCCGAGAGCTTCGAGAAAGCACGCGCCGGCTTTGCCTGGTCCCCGGAAATTCCGATGCCCGCGGCAGCGCCACAAGACATTGAGAGTTTGGAAGCCTGGCTGGCCGCCAGTGCCCACCTCAGCGCGCGGTGGAAGAGCGAGGAGACCGCGCGGCAGGATCGGAAACAGTTCCTCGGGACACTGAGACGCGCCCTGAAGACCTACGGGGAGAACGTGCAGGCCCGGAAGGAACTCGCCGCACTGCTGCCCAAACTCGGCCAAGCGCTGAAGATCGTCGAACAAGAGCGCCGCGCCTTCACCGACAGCATCCTCGCCCGGATTGCCGGGGAGGTGGGCCGCATTTACGAACTCGTCCACCCAGGTGAGGGCCTGAACAAGATTACCCTTGAACTCGATCCCGCCAAGCGCGCTTCACTGAGTATCGGCGCCGAGTTCTGCGGCGGCAACGCCGCGCCGCCCCAGGCCTACTTCAGCGAATCCCATCTCGACACCCTCGGCCTGTGCGTATTCCTGGCACTGGCCGCGCTGGACGGGCCGGAGAACACCATTCTCGTCCTCGATGATGTCCTGACCAGCGTGGATGAGCCGCATGCCGAGCGCCTGGTCGAGATGCTCTCTGCCGAGGCCATCAAGTTCCGTCATTGCCTCATTACGACACATTACCGTCCGTGGAAGGAAAAGCTGCGCTGGGGCTGGCTCAAGAATGGCCAGTGCCAGTTCATCGAACTGGACCAGTGGACCGCCCCGCACGGCATGAAACTGATCCGCAGCATCCCCGATGTCGAACGCCTCCGCGCGCTCCTGAAGGAATCGCCCCCCGACCCCCAGCTTGTCTGCGCCACGGCCGGCATCGTCCTCGAAGCGGCGTTGGATTTCCTCACCCATCTCTACGAATGCCCCGTGCCGCGCCGCGCTGGCGGCCTTTACACCCTGGGCGACCTCCTGCCGGCCATAGACAAGAAGCTGCGCGCCGCCCTGCAAGTCGAAATCCTGACCCAAGACGGAGCCGGCAACGGCAGCTACAGCACCCGGAGCCTCACGCCTATACTGGACGAACTCCTCCGCATTGCGCAGACTCGTAACGTGTTTGGCTGCCACTTCAACCGACTGGCCTCCGACCTGCTGGAAGGCGATGCCCTCAGCTTCGGCCAAAATGTGCTGGAACTAATCGAGGCGCTCGCCGACCCCGCGGCCGGCTGGCCCCGAAACTGCAAATCCGGCCAGTATTGGACGAACTCCGGCGAAACGCGGCGCCTGCATCCCCTACGGCAGCCGACTTAATCCGCCGTGACAAACAAGCAGAAACTGGAACTGACCTGGATTGAGGCGAAGAGCCCGCCCTGGCGTGAGCCGCGTATCCGCATTGAACTGGCGGACGATCCGCAGCAGGCCGACTCACCGCTCCATTGCCACGAGGCGACACTGGCCGTCTGCCGCGAGCCAAGATGCTCATGCTCTGATATCCACTTTCAATGGTCGCCCGCCCCGGCGGCCGGTCCTCCGTCGCGCGAGTTCTGGTTCAATTTCGAGGACAAGTGCCCCCGCCTGACTCCGGAACTGGAGAAAGATCCAGAGGCGCTGCGGCTGGCGCAAATTATGGCCGCGGAGCTGACCGAGGCCGATCAGCAGCGGTTGCGCGAATGGTTTCTGGCCGCAAAGCGTGCAATCATCCAGACCACTCCCGCCTCCACCATCAACATCCACAACCTGCCGGACGCCGCCGACGGCCAAATGATTGGGTTCACGGAGGTCTTTCCTTGTGGCCTGGCGCTCTATTTCATTTGGAACAATGAAACCTGGGCTGCGGAGGAACAGTATTGCGTCCAGCCCGGCTGCACGTGCAAGGAAACGGTGCTCTCCTTCCTCAAGCTGATGGATAGCGCCGGCCAAAAGGCCACCAGCATCAACAACCCTGCCGCCCTCCGTTACAACTACCGCACTCAGGCCTCCAGGCCGGTGGCACGCGGGCCGGCGGGGAGCCCGTCCCTGGACGCCTTGCTGGGGGCTCTCAAAGCTACCCATGCCGATCTGGACACGCAACTGGAGCTGCGCCATCTCATAATGCAGAACCTCTACACCCGGCACTACCTGGCGCGAGCTCAAACGCGCCTCCAATCTCTGTCCGCCAATCCCCTCTCTCCCGGCTCGCGTAAGATCGGCCGCAACGATCCGTGTCCCTGTGGCAGCGGACGCAAATACAAGCACTGTTGCTTGAACAAACCCAGGGCCTGACCCACCGCGGATGAACAGCGAATAGAAACCGAAACTGACGTGGATTGGGAAGGAGCACCGGCCCCGGTTGGAGCCCCGCATCCTGCTCGAGGACCCCGAGAATTACTATCACGCCAAATACCGGGTGAGGCACAGGACAGGTCTGGCACTCCGATGCATCCGGAAATAGCTCTTTTTCCGCTCCATACGGCAGCCGCGCGAGAGATGAAATACCGGGGTTGACTTTCGGCGCCGGAACCGCTTATCAAGGCAGGCATGAAGATTCGTGATGTGCCGCAAAGCGGGAGCGTCGGTGATACGGTCACCTACCAGAGCAGGCACGGGCTCATCCGGCGCCGGAAGGTCATCCCGCGCGACCCCCGCACCGCCCCGCAAGTTGACTGCCGGATCGCCTTTCAGCAGGCCCGTCAATTCTGGGGCACCCTCACCGACGAGCAGTACCTCGCCTGGAACACCTTGGCCCGCAACCGCCAGCCCCACCCGGTCCTCGGCAAGTCCAGTGCTCTGTCAGGCTACAAACTGGCCGTCAAGATCAACATGCATCTGACCACGGTCGGCTTGCCCATGACGCCGACCCCGAATCCGGTTCCCATCTTCCCGGACAACCCGGTGTCGAGCCTCAGTATTGTCAACACCGGCGGTGACGTTACGCTCAAACTGGCGCTCTCGGCCCAACCGGTCCAGCACATCGTCGTCTTCGGCGCCAGGGCCCAAAGCCCCGGCGTCTCTTATGTGGACCACTTCAGGATTCTGGGCCTGCTTCCCGAGCCGGCAGGCGGCCTGAGCGACATCACCGAGCTCTACCTTGCCGTGTTCAAGCTGCTGCCCCCCGGCAAGCGCGTCTTTATTCAGACGGTGCAGCAAATCCACGGCTGGCGCGACCTGCCCAAGACCATCTCCGCCCGCATCCCCGTCCAGTAGGCCGAACGCCTCCTCAAGCTGCCACCCGCCCCGCAGTTTCCACCCCATCCAATTGATATGCCCGCCTTTCCCGTGCCGTATCCCCCTCTATACCCCCTGTATACCCCCTGTATACCTCCTCTATACCCCTTCTATTGTGATAGAGGGGGCTTACAGGGGGTATACTGGGGGTATACAAGGGGCTATGGCATGGGACCCGGGGGGGTGCGCTGGCGGGTGCCCGGGTGGTGCTGTGGCGCATGAGGTGCGCAAGTGGTGTGCGGCCTGGAATTGGCGAAGCGGCGGGGCGTAAGGGCGGATGCTGGTTCTAAGCCGCAACGATTCAGAAGCAGAGCCCGCCAAACGCGAAATAGGCGAAAAGCTGAGCGAACATGGCCCTATAAGCTGTGCGGCGTCCTCACTAATCCGTGAGCGTGGGCACGGGTCTCGATGGCCCTGGTCAGCCTTTGCTTTGGCGTCGGGTCCCGTGTTCAGTGGGAACCCAACTGTATGGGTTCTTCGCTGTTTTCAGTGGAATAGGGGCGTGGATCGAAGGGCGAAAGCTCCGGAGGAGCACCATGTTTATAGCCAAAGCGCCGGGACGTTTCCCGCCAAGCTCCGTAGGAGCGGCATCGAACTCCCTCCTCCAGCCTCAGAACTTGAATCTCCCACCGATCCCATGCCGCTCCTACGGAGCTTGGCCTTCTTGGTCAATGTCGGTGCTATAAACATGGCGCTCCTCCGGAGCTTTCCGCCAGCCGCCACTATTCCATCGAGAACAGCGAAGAACCACTGTATGGATACCGCTAACGGCTCAGTTCGTGCCACAGATACGCGCTCATGAGCTGGCCCTTGGCGAAGCAACCCAGGTCGAACTTCTCGTTGGGCGAGTGGGCGTTGTCGTCGGGAAGGGACAGGCCGAGCAGCAGGGCGTCGGCACGGAGTATCTTCTTGAAGTCGTTAACGATGGGGATTGACCCACCCTCGCGGACGAGCACTGGCTCGCGGCCAAAGGCGAGCTTGAGGGCGCGCAAGGCGGCTTGCGCCTGCCGGCCGGTGGGGGCAACCAGGTAGGGTTCCGCGTTGGAGCGCTCTCTGAGTTCCAGGCGGACCGACGGCGGACAGAGCTTTTGCAGGTGCCGGCGGATGCACCGGAGGACATGGACCGGGTCCTGGTTCGGCACCAGCCGGATGGTGACCTTGGCGCGGGCCCAGGCCGGCACAATGGTCTTGCTGCCTTCGCCCTGGTAGCCGCTGGTGAGGCCGTTGATTTCGAAGGTCGGCCGCGCGGAACGCTGTTCGTTCGGCGTGAACCCCTGTTCGCCAAAGAGCTTTGGCACGCCCAGGAGCCGCTGATAATCCCGCGCGTTGAAGGGCACCCGCGCGAACTGTTTGCGCTCGTAGGCGGACAAGGGCCGGACGCCGTCGTAGAAGCCCGGGATGGCGACGCGGCCTTTGGCGTCGCGCAGTTTGCCGAGCAGTTGGCACAGCGCCATCGCGGGATTGTCCACCGTGCCGCCGAATATGCCCGAGTGCAAATCCCGCGTCGGGCCGTGCACGATGATCTCGAAGCCGGCAATGCCCCGCAGCGCGTAGGTGAGCGCGGGGTGTTTCGGCGAGGGCATGCCTGTGTCGGAAATCACGATTGCATCGCACGCCAGCTCGGCGCGGTGCTGCTGCAGGAAGGCGGTGAGGCTGCTGCTGCCGACCTCCTCCTCGCCTTCGATGACAAAGGTGAGGTCGCAGGGCAGGGGGGTGCCGGTTTTCAGGTAGGCTTCGACTGCCTTGAGATGGGCGAGGTTCTGGCCCTTGTTGTCGCTCGCGCCGCGGCCGAAGACCGCGCCGCGGGCGACGCGCGGCTCGAACGGGGGCGAGGTCCAGAGGTCCAGCGGCTCGGGCGGCTGCACGTCATAATGCCCGTACACCACGAAATGCGGCCGGCGCGCGCCGGGCGACTTGGCCCGCGGGGTCTTGGCGACCACAACAGGGTGGCCCGCCGTGGGGCAGAGCCGGGCTTGCAGGCCGATGCTGCGGCAATGTTTCACCACCCACTCCGCACAGGCGCGCAAATCCTTGCGATGCTGCGGCTGTGCGGACACGCTTGGGAACCGCACGTAGTCGCAGAGTTCCTTGATTGCGCGGGACTGATGCTGCTTGAGATAGTCAATAACGGCTTGCATGCGAAGAAGGCTAAAGGCTAAAGGCCAAAGGCTAAAGACAAATTTGGGCCTTTAGCCTTTGTCCTTTAGGCTTTAGCCTTTCCCCATGCAACCGTTGCCAACTGTCCTGCTCAAACCGGGTGAAGCCGACCGCATCGTGGCCGGCCATCCCTGGATTTATCAAGGGTCCGTGCTCCGGCTAACCCAGCCGGCCGCGGAGGGCGCGCTCGTCCAGGTCAAAGACCATCGGCAACGATATCTGGGGACAGGCTTCTACCATCCCAAGTCAAAGATCGCCGTCCGGGTGCTGGCGCCGGAGCGGATCGAGGTCAGCCAGGCCTTTTTCGAGGAGCGCATCCGCGCGGCGCTGGCCGTGCGCCGGAAACATCTGCCGGGCGCCAGCTCCTTCCGCGTCGTCAACGCCGAGAGTGACTTTCTCAGCGGCCTGATCATAGACAAGTATGAGGATGTGCTGGTCGTGCAGATTTCCTCGCTCGGGATGGACCGGCGAAAGCCGATGATAGTGGCCGCCCTGGAGGCGATCTTTTCTCCCCGCGCGGTCGTGGAGCGCAGTGAAGCCGGCTCGCGCAAGTTCGAGGGGTTGCCGGAAGCCAACGGCGTCCTGGCGGGAACGCTCGAAGGCCCGGTGCCCATCAAGATGAACGGTTTGCGATTCGAGGCGGATGTAGTGGGGGGGCATAAGACGGGGCTGTATCTCGACCAGCAGGCCAATTACCAGCGCGTGGCGGAGCTGGCGAAAGGCGCGCAAGTGCTCGATTGCTTCAGCTTTCTGGGAGGGTTCGGCCTGCATGCCGCCCGCGCCGGGGCGGCGCGCGTGCACCTGCTCGACCAAAGTGCCGAGGCCATCGCCGCCGCGACGCGCAATGCCGCCGCCAACGGGCTGGCGAAACAGTGCTCCTTCGAGGCGGTGAACGTCTTTGACTGGCTCAAGGCCCAGACAGCCAGGGCGCCGCATGAGCAGGTGATTCCCCAGTGGGATCTGATTGTGCTCGACCCGCCCTCCTTTACGCGCAACCGGGCCTCCGTGCCCGACGCGCTGCGGGGTTACAAGGAGATCCACCTCCGCGCCCTCAAACTCCTGAAGACCGGCGGAACGCTGGCCACCTTCTGCTGCTCGCACCACGTCAATGCCGGTTTGTTCCAGGACACCGTCCTGTCTGCCGCGTTCGACGCCCGGCGGATTCTGCGGCGCAATGCCACTTACTCGCAGTCGCCTGACCACCCAATTATCCCGATGATCCCCGAGACCGAGTACCTGAAGGGTTTTGCATTCGAGGTGGTGAGGTAGCCAGCGTGTCTCGGGAGGGCGAGCGTCCCCGCGAGTCCTGATATCCTTGCTGCTCCGGGAATGGCTTGGGCTCGCGGGGACGCTCGCCCTCCCTAGGCTTTCAGCAATTCACGCTGCCAGGTCATCAACTCGCTGGCGTGCCGGTCCCAGTCATGGGCCAGGCCGGAGAGCATGGCGCGGCTGGCCACCAGGGTCGGGTCAAGGCCGAGCCCGGCGGCACGGGTGTCGCGGCGCTTCTGTAACTCGTCCAGCCGCCGCTTTTCTGCCTCGCTGGCCCGGTGGTTGACGCGGCGGAGGGGGTGCGGACGATGTTCGGGGGCCACACGCAGTCCCTGTTCGATGGCTTCCATCAGGCTGCCGCGGCGGCGGGCGGAAATTCGCGGCGGCAGGAACAGCTCGGTTGGTTGGGCCGCGGCGGCGGCGGCGGCGACCTGGACCAGCGCGTCATGGCTCATCACGAAGAAGGGGGGCCGGTTGGCGGCCCGGGCTTCGCTTTCGCGCCAATGCCACAACTCCCGCAAAACCGCCAGGGCCGGCCGCTCCAGCGCGTGACTGCCCTTGATGCGCCAGAGCGAGTCCGGGTCGGGCGGCGCCTGCGTCGCAGTGTCCTGGATCAGTCGCGCGCAGGATTCCTGGTGCCAGGCCAGCCGCCCCCTGGCGTCCAGCTCTGATCGGAGGCGGTCGGCCAGCGGCTTGAGATGGCGGGTATCGTTTCGGGCGTAACGCTCCATTCGCTCCGTAAGCGGTCGAATTGCCCAGTTGGCCTTCTGGGCTCCCTTCTCCAACCTGATGCCCAGGTATTGCTCCACCAAATGGCTGAGGCCGAACTGGCGCAGGCCCAGCAGGCGCGCCGCCAGCATGGTGTCGAAGATGGCACGAGGCACAAAATCGTGGTGCTTGCGCAGCAGGCGCAGGTCGTAATCCGCGCCGTGCATGATCAACTCGTGCCCGGACAAGGCCTCGATCAGCGGATCGAGATCGAGGCGAGCCAGCGGGTCCACGAGCCGGTCGCCGGAGACGGTGCTGATCTGAATCAGGCAGACCTTCTCGGGATAAGCGTGCAAGCTGTCCGCTTCTGTGTCCACGGCCACCCAGGTGGCCGCTCGCAGCACGGGCAGGTAAGCCTCCAGCTTTCGTTCAGTATCAATCACGCGGGGAATATATTGAGGCGGCGCAAAAGGGCGATAGGTAAATCGCCCCGCCACACCGTTTCCGGCACCACCGCGTATGGCTGAAGCCGACGAAGGAGCGCGGCCGTTCCTGTCCGCCCTCCGGAGGGTGCGCCATGCAGGCGGACAGGAATGTCCGCGCTCCTTCCTGCCCGTCCGTGCTATTTCATCCAGGCGCGCTGCTCCGGTACAAAGCGGAGGCACCTGCGCGCGCGCAGGTGCCTCGCCTTAGGTCTTACTTTCGGTGATCAGTTCCGGCGGATGCGATAGAACTGCGTGGCGCCGCCGATAGCTCGCACCGCCTTGAACTGGCCCGGGCCGGTGCTGGTGATGGTTGCAGAAACATCGGCGGGCGTGGTGCCGATGTTGGCCGTGGCCTGCAGCGCAAAGCCCGTTGGGCTGTCGCCAGTGCCGGCCGTGAAACTGATCTGCACTTCCGTGCCGTTATTGATCAGTTGGATGTCCGTGATGAGGATGTCGGTGGGAGCCGTCAACGTCATGACTTTGAGATTGTCCACCAGGCCGAAGGACATGGCGGGAACGTCAGACACGGACCCGCCGGACCAGATGTCCTGGTAGCCGACGAAGACGTTCGTGCTGAACGCCAGGGTCGTGTTGGTCACGGTGGCAATCGGGATACCGTCTATTGCCCAAGTGACCACATTGCCCTCTTTCGTGATCACGACAGTGTGCCAGGCCATGCCCGCGTTGCCGATGTTGGCCGTCCCGGTTTGGTTGGTATACGACGCCAGTTGCGCCGCCGGCGCCGGCTGGCCGCCCCACAAAGAGTAATACGCATTGGAGGCATCGCGAATGCCGCTGTCCGGCGTGCCTGTGCCCGCGGCGTAAACGCCAGAGTCATCATTCAGGAGCGTCGGGCCGATCAACG
>CAZHEW010000022.1:0-17235 GCA_964531815.1 uncultured Verrucomicrobiota bacterium | reverse complement strand
CGACACGCTGGTGCTGGAAACGCACAACGGGGACAATCCCGCTGTGGAGTTGGATAAATTCCAGGTCTTTTACCCCGCGACGCGCATGCTGTTCAAGGCCCAACCAGCGGACGAGCTCCTGCTCTACTACGGCAATCCGCAAGCATCTGCTCCGCGCTACGATCTGAGCCTAGTGGCCGGCCAGCTTCTGGCCGCCGATCAAGCTGACGCTGGCCTGGCCGCCGAAGAGCAGCTCAAGCGGTCATGGGGTGCGGGCTCACAACCCGGCAAGGGCAGTGTGGTATTTTGGGCAATCCTGGCGATGGTTGTGCTGGTCCTTCTGGTGATCATCTCCCGCCTCGTGCCGCGATCCACACCTGGGCAATCCGAAGGTTCCAGCGGCGGCCCCAGCGTAAAAGGCCCGAGTTAGGATTGCACCATCGCCCCCCCTGAATATCGCGCCGGCACCCTGGTAGCCGGGCGAAGCGTCCGCTTCCACAGGCAACGTTACCCCCTTGCGCCCCTTCGTGTACAAGGGGTGTACATGGGATGCACCCGGGGTGTACAAGGGGCTGGCCTATGTGCATCCATTGTGCACCCGGTGTACACCCGGTGTACACCCCTTGTACATGACGGGCAGGGAGGCGCTGATTACGGCGGTAAAGCTCATGAATACAATGGGTTGCGGGCAGAATGGGGCGCGCGGGGCCATTTCCTGGAAAACGACGGCCAGTGGGCGGGCTGGTGCCAGGCTAAGCGGGTATGGTTGAGTGGCTGGAGGTGGGCGAGCGACGAATGATCCGAATGCTGAGGATCAGGACGGTCAGGGTGACGCAAGCCCAGCCGAAGCGGTCGCCGTGTCGGCGGTAGGTGGTTGGCGGACGGGCCGCGCCGGGAGCAAGCAGCGGGATGTCGGCGGCCAGGAATCCTGGACCGTAGATGGTACCATGGGCGTCGTAGAATACCTGGCGCAAACGGCCATGGGCGTCCACCCAGCCAGTGAGGCCGTTGTTCGAGCAGCGAATGAGGGGTAGGCGGTTTTCAATCGCTCGAAATACGGCGGCGGCGGCGTGTTGCCATTGGGCGGCGCTTTCGCCAAACCAGCCGTTGTTGGTCAGATTGACCAGGAAGTCGGTGTCTTCATCAACGGCTGTGCGGGCGAGGGTCGGGAAGATGTCCTCAAAGCAAATAAGCGTCGAGGTCTTCGCCTTCGGCATGGTTAGCGCAAAGGGGACGGCGCGATCGCCAGGCGTGAAGCCGCTGCCGATCGGGGTGAACCACTTGAGGAACGGCAGCCAGCGGACCAGCGGGATGTATTCGCCGAAGACGACCAGGTTGCGCTTTATGTAGCGGGCAACGAATTCGCCTTCGGGGTTGATGAGGAAGCTGGCGTTGTAGTACTCGAGGTCGTTGTCGGAGGTGGGGTGCGATGGGGCGCCGGCATCATCCGAGCCTATAATGAGCCAAACGTTGTGCCGTCGGACGAGGTTGGTAAGGGCGCTGTAGATGTTGGTATCCCACCGTGCATAGCTGGGAATGGCGGATTCGGGCCAGATGAGCAGGTCCGTGCGGTTGGTGAGGGCATTCTCGGATAGCTGGAGGACATCGCGGAAGCGCTCGCGGTCGCGGCTCGTGTCCCAGATGAGAGTTTGGGGGATGCTGGGCTGGATGAGGGTGACCTTCAGAGAGCGGCTGGGGGCAGGCTCGACCGCGAGTTGGCGAAAGCCGAAATGCAGGACAGCGGCAATGGCGATTACCGGGAGCAGGATTTCGCCCGCCCAGCTTGAACGGGTGGTTGGTCGCAACACCACCATCAGGCCCGCGGACAGCAGCGAGAGCGAGGCCCAGATGATGAGGAACGACAAGCCATAGACGCCGGTTACGGAGACGATCTGGGTGAGCGGGGTTAGCCGGTATTGCGTGGCGCCAAGCGGATTCCACGGGAAGCCGGTGAAAAGGCGGGCCCTGAGCATTTCCAGGGCGACCCAGAGGGCCGCACCCCATATAGCCCAGAGGGTGCGCCGCCTCCAACTGCGTGCCAGCAAACCCGAAAACCCCGCGGGCAGGGCGAGCATCCCTGAGAGCTGTAATTCTGGCAGAGAGCGCGAGAAGGCAGGGCTTGCGGAGACGCTTGACCTGCCCGTCAGGTTCATGTTCAGGAGCCAGACCCAAGTGGCCGGGTAGAGGGCGACGTAGGCGCTGAGGGACAGCCAGCCGAGCGCGGGGCCCAGCGGGATCGCATGCCAGCGGTAGGGGATTAGCAGGAGCCAGTAGAGCGAGGCGAGGTAATAGGCGAGGCCACCCACGTAGCCGATGCGGAAGCTCTCCCAGCCGCTCTTGCCCAGGGTGGCGGCCATCATCAGTGCGGGAGCCACCCAGGCCAGGCCGGCAATGCCGGTCCTGGGAAAGGAAGCCGCCAGCAGGAGTCCGGCGAGGACTGCCAGCAGGTAACGACTGCGCAACAAAGGGCTGGCCCAGAAATGTGTCACCCGGCCCAGCTTGCCTGGGTGGTGAGAAAACGCAAGAACGGGCATGGACAATATGATTGCCCGCCCGGCCGGGTTGCGCTATGACCCTCCGCAGATGAGGGCTGAATGAGTGACCGAATCCAGTGGTTGTGGCGGGAGTCGAAGGGCTGGGTGGCAAGAGGCCTGATTACTGATTGCCAGGCTGGGCAGATCCGCGGACTCTACCCGGAACCCAAAGCGGCCTTGCCATGGGGCACGATTATGTTCTCCGGCATCGGGGCGGGCATCGCGGGCCTGGGTATCATTCTGCTAATCAAGGTGAGTTTCCAGGAGGCTTGGTGGTCAGTGGTCAGGGAGGAGCAAGGGACAGCGGACAAGAGCAGTCCCGCGAAGCTGGCTGAGTTGACGCAGGCCGGTTCGTGGTTTCGCCTGGAGTATCGGCCTCCGGATCGTGCGGCCTGCGCCCGGCTGCCCGAAGCCGGACGGATCTGGCATGGGCGGTTGGCGACGCGCGCGTTCAGCCCTTTGGGTAGCGTTGACTGACGTTATTGGTGTAGGATCAGTTTGTGCCGTTGTTGAAGTACAGGAAACTTGTTGAAAAGGCGCATGCCTTCTTCCTGCGGCACTGGCAGCACTTGCTGCGGGTCCGCGGGCGGGTGCGCTTCAGCGAGGAGACGTTTAACCTGCTGATGGCCGGCGGGGTGGGGGTGATCGGCGGGCTGGTCAATATCTTCTTCTACTACGCCACTGAATCCGGGCGGGTGCTGTACCTGCGGCAGCCGGGCGAGTTGGTGGAGGTGGCGGAACGAATGGCGCCCTGGCAGCGGGTCGTAACGCCGACACTGGGCGGGTTGTGTGCGGGGTTGGTGCTCTACTGGGGCCTGCGCATGGCGGGTTCGCTGCGTTCAAGCAACCTGCTGGAGGTCATTGTGGCGGGAGACGGGCGCCTGCCGCTGCGCAGCGGCCTGGTGAAGTTCCTCTCGTCGCTGGTCACAATCGTTTCAGGAGGGTCTATTGGCCGGGAGGGGGGCATCACGCAACTGTCGGCGACGTTCGCCTCGAAATGGGGGCAGTTGATGAAGTGGCAACCGTATCGGCTGCGGTTGCTGGTGGGCTGCGGGGCGGCGTCGGGGATCGCGGCGGCCTATAATGCCCCAATATCCGGGGCGGTGTTCGCGGCGCTGATCGTGATGGGGAATTTCTCGATGAGCCTGTTTGCCCCGCTGGTCTGCGCGTCAGTGGTGGCGACAATGGTGTCGCGGAGCTTCTTCGGCATCGAGCCTTGGTATAGTGTGCCGCCGTTTGCGCTGACGAGTGTGACGCAGTTGCCCTGGTTTGTTTGTCTCGGCCTGGTGGTGGGAGCAATGGGGGCGGTTTTTATGAAGCTGTTGAATGCGGCCAGTGCCGCTTTCCGGAAGGTGCCGGCGCCGATCTACGTTCGGTTGGCGCTGGGCGGGCTGTTGGTGGGGCTGATCGCCGTGCGTTTTCCCGAGGTGTGGGGCAATGGTTACGTGGTCACCAACCGAATTTTGCAGGGCGAGTATGGCGCGCCGGCCTTCACGGGCAGAGACATTGCGAGTTTGGAATCGCTGGCGAGCAGGTTGAAGAAGCCCGTCCGGGAGAACGGCATTTCGGCCTACCTGGGGGCCCTGCTCGCGCCGGAAACCGCAGTGCTGCTGGGCGATTACCAGGGGGGCGAAAACGAGCGGTTGGCCGAGGCGCTGGCGGCGGATCTGAACCGCATTGTCCGAAGCGGGCCGATCTACGAGGCACACCGATTTACCAACGTGACATTTTCGGTCAAGACCAGGCGAATGCTGGAGCGAGAGGTTCATGGGTTGGACCTGGTGCGGCTGAACTGCCGGTTGTTGCTGGAGGCGTATCCGGGTGAGATGTCGCGCGCCCACTGGCGGGAGGCAGCGGCAACCGGGCTGCTGGTATTGGCTGGGCTGGTGCTGGCCAAGCTGGTGGCAACGCTGGTGACCGTGGGCTCCGGCGCGGTGGGGGGGGTGTTCACGCCGACCTTGTTTCTCGGGGCGGGCATCGGGGCGACGTTTGCGCTGGTGCTGCAGCAATTGGGCGCGGGCGAAGACTTTCCGGTGGCGGCCTTCGCCGTGGTCGGAATGGGAAGCATGTTGTCCGCCACCACGCGCTCGCCGTTGCTGGCCATGATTATGGTGTTTGAAATTTCGCTGGATTACTCGCTGATGCCCGCCCTTATGCTGGCGTGCGTGCTGTCCATGCTGGTGGCGCGCCGGCTCCATCCGGAAACAATCTACACGGAGCCACTACGCCGCAAGGGGCTGATCGTGCCGCAGGAACCCACCGCGTCAGAAGCCGCCGCGGAACGCACGGTCGGGGATCTGATGCGGGCGCCAGTAACCCCGGTGCGGGAAACGGCGGCGCTGCGGGAAATCGCCTCCCGGTTTTTGACCGGCGCCAACAACTTCCTGCCGGTAGTGGATGCAAAAAACCAATTGGTCGGCCTGGTTGCGCTGCAGGACCTGAAGGAACACCTGGGGGCGGGGGAAGAATTTCGCGGGATTATCGCGTACGACGTAATGCGGTCGACGCCGCCGTGTGTAACGCCCAATCAGCGCCTGGCTGATGTCTTGCCCGTGGTGCTGACCAGCGAACAGCGAAATATCCCTGTGGTGAACACGCTCAAGGAGAACCGCTTGGTTGGAGCGCTGCCAAGAGCGCAAGTGCTGCGCTTGTTCTCTGAGGCGATCGCAGCGAGCAGCAAAGCCGAAGCCTGACCCGGCAAAAGCGCTGCGCCAGCCTCCAACGGAACGAAGGCCATCTTTGGGGCCTCCCCCTGGCTTTCAGCAGAAATGACTCAGAAGGGCCAACGCTTCCGCGATGGCCCAGATCACGATTACCGCCTGCGTCCGCGTCAGGCCTCGGCGGACCAGGCGATGCGACAGGTGGTTGGTATCGGCCTGATAGAACGCTTGGCCGATGCGCCAGCGCAGCAGCACCACCCAGACCAGGTCCGCCAATGGAATGGCGAGAACCAATAGCGGGATAAGGACCGCCTGCCGCTGCGGGTGGCGCATCGTGTAGAAGTGCGGCAGGATGGCCAGCACTGCCAACAAATACCCGACGAGATGGCTGCCGGCGTCGCCCAGAAAGGCACGGGCGCGCGGGAAGTTGTAGGGCAAGAAGCCGAGCAGGCCGCCAAACGTCAGGAAGGCAATTAGGCCCACCAGATACTGGTCATCCGCGGCGGCAAACATAGCAAAGTGCCAGGCGCCGATGGCTCCAAGTCCGGAGCACAGGCCGTTCATGTTATCCATGAAGTTGAAGGCGTTAACCACAGTGAGAATCCACAGGATCGTGACGGCGTAGCTGAAAAGGATGTTTGGCACAAACAGGGTGACGCGCGTGCCGCTGGCGGCGACCAGCGCGGCCACGAGAAGCTGGCCTGCAAACTTGGCGCGCGGGCGCAACTCGTGTTTGTCGTCCAGCCACCCCACCAACAGCATGCCGAGAGCACCGAAGAATATGCCGGCCAGTTCGAGCGCGCGGCGGCCCAGGCCATACCGAAGCAGAAAGGCGGAGTCCGGGTCCAGCAGCGGCAGGCACCCCGCGTTGGTCGAAGCGGAGACGGTAATAGGGGGTGCGCCTCCCGCATTGCCCCCGGCCCCGCACCACCAGATTATCACACAAGCCAGCAGCGCCGGGACGAGCAGCCCGGTCATAACGGCCAGCCCGCCGGCCAGAGGGATTGGCTGGTCGTGGATCTTGCGGTGACCAGGTTCGTCCACCAGCCCGGTGCGCAGGCACCACTGCCGCCAGAGGGGCAAGACGGCCGCTACGGTGACGCATGCGCTCACGGCGGCCAGCAGATAGACGTTGAACGGGAATATCATGCCGGGCGACTGCGCAGTCGCAAATACAGTTGATACAAGTCGTCCACCATGCGCTCGACGCTGAAGCGCTGCCGAACAAACTGCTGGCCGCGCCGGCCCAGACGCTCACGCAGCTCGGGGTCTTGGACCAACTGGAGCAGGCGTTGACGCAAGCCGCCCAGATCCCCCGGTCGCAGCAAGAATCCGGTCTCATTATCCATGCAAACCTCCCGGGCGCCGTCGGCGTCGTAAGCCACGACCGGCCGGGCCCCGGCCAATGCCTGGGCTAACGCGCGGGGCAGTCCTTCCCGCAACGACAGGTGCACAACAACATCCATGATCCCCACTAAAGGTGGAACGGCGTCGGGAGGGACGAGCCCTCTAAACACCACATGCTTCCCAAGTCCCAGCGCGCGCGCTCGGTTCTCGAAGCGCCCGCGCCAGGGGCCGTCGCCCACGAACAGGAACTTGACTCGAGGACAACTGCGCACAAGCTCCGGCGCCACGGTCAGCAGGTCATCGTGGCCCTTAAGTTTGAAGAGACGGGCAATCTTGCCAATCACGATGTCGTCAGGCGCCAGGCCGAGGGTGGCGCGGAGCTGGGGGTCGTTGGTTGCGGCAAGAAAGGGGGCAAGCGCAAACCCGCTGAGGATTGTCGTGTACTGATCCGGAGAGCCTATGCCCGCAGCGAGGTATTGCTGCTTCATGGCCTCAGCCACTACGACGAAGTGAGTTGTGACCCGAGCGGCGCAAAGCTCAGCCGTCCGAAAGAGCGAGTTGGCGACCCGCCCTTGAAACGGACCGAATGACGGGCCGTGGATGGTGTGGATAATTATCGGGACACGTGCCCGGGCGGCGGCCAGCCGTCCCAGGACGCCAGCTTTGCTGCTATGGGTGTGAACGATGTGAGGCGCGTGGGCCCGAAACAACCTCACGAGTTCCCGCCAGGCCAAACCGTCTTTCCATGGGTGAAGCGGGCGGACGAGGTGCGGCACAATGGTAACCGGGAGGGCCCCCTCAACAAGGGTGCTGGCGAGGGCACCTTCAGGCCCGACCGATGGCCCCGCAATCAAAACGACGTCCAACCCCGGCTTCGCTCTAAGTCCCAGCACTGAGGCGACCGTGTTTTCCTGGGCGCCCCCAACGATCAACCGCGTGATGATGTGTAGAACCCGCATCCGGTGCGGTCAACGCGCGCCGGGTTTCAGTTCTTTGAGGCGCGCTATAACGCTCTTGGCTTCCACCGTGTTGGTTGGAGCATTGGCCAAATAGAGCTCGTAGTTCCTAATCGCTGCGTTGGTGTCCCGCTTGCGCCAGGCAATTTCGGCCAAGCCATAGGAAATCTGGGAGGCAGACGGAAAGACCTTCTGCAGGCGCTCGTAATCGGTCTTGGATTCTTCCAGCTTGTTCGCGCGCAGATAGGCAATGGCACGGTTCAGCAGCGCGGAATGATTGTTGGTCTCCGCGGCCAACACCTGCGTGAGGGCGGGGATGGCCTCTTCAAAAGCGCCGACCTGAATGCAGGTGTAGCCTTTGTTGATAAGCGCGCTCATGTTGGTGGGAGCAATGCTTAACTCCTGTTCGATGATGCTGAGCGCATTGGAGAAACGCCCGTACTTCAGGTAAACTTGCGTGGCCGTGGCCAGCATATCCGCATCGCCAGGATATTGTTCCAAGGCGGCCTGGACGGCCGCTTCCGCCCCGGCCGGGTCGTTCTGCCCCAGGTGCGCGGAGGCTTCGACAAAGAGCAATTCGGTTCGGTTGGTGCCGCCGACCGGAAGCAGGTCGGGTTGCTCGCGAATTTGGCTGATGATCTTGAGCGCCTCCTGTGGCATGGCGCTAACGACATACAACTGGCCAAGCCAGATGCGCGCAACGAGATTGTCGGGCGCCAGCGATTTCACGCGATCAAACTGCGCCGCCGCCTGGCGGTACTGGGTGTTGCGTACGAACACGCGGCCCTGCTCAAAGCAGAAATTCGGCTCGTCGAATGGCCCATTGTCCCCAATCACCTGGTCCCAATTACGGTATTTGCCAAATTCATCCTCAATGGTCCTGGAAACCTGGACTGAAGCCCTGCGGCCAGTTCGCAGGTTTCGGTTGCATTCGAGGTTGACCTGCGCCACGACGTTGTCGGGATTTAACTCCAGAGCGCGCTCGAAATGCGCGGCGGCATTTGTCAGGAGGCCGATCTTCTGAACCTCGACTCCCCAGTGGTTCAGTGCGCGGGAGTAGAATCCCGCCACGGTGGCGGCATCAGCATTGGACTCCTGAACAAGGTGTGCTTTCTTCGCCAGCCAGTTCATCAGGCTGGGTTTTCTGGTTGAATCCGGGGGAGTGCTTGCGGCCAACAGCGGGGGAAACGCCTCTGCATTCACCCTTGCCCAGAAGGCTTCATTCTCAACAACCAGGTTGGTATTCACCGGCGGCGCAAAGAGGTTGTTGGTCGGATACGGATTGAGCCTGTAAGCCAAGCCATGGGGTTCCAGGTAAAAGAACTCAAAGTAATAACCGAAGCTGGGGTGCAGGTAGTAGAGGCTGTTTGTTTGCGCCAAACGGGAAACCAACTGAACCAGCATAAGTGGCGCAGCGTGTTGCACGGTCTCCTTGGGAGGATTGCTTTCCCAAACTTGAGGATGTCTCTTGTGCAGGAACCGGTGATAATCCGGCCAGGAGAGCGACGCACTCTCCAGCAACAGGTGATGGTTGCGCTGGCCGCTTTTCGCGGCGTAGGCCTGCAGCAGGTATGCCCGGCGCGAGTCGTCGGACAGCAGTACGGAACGTTTGGATGGCAGGGATTCCGCGAGCGCCGCGACGTAGCGCTTGAGCATCGGGCCATTCGTCGTGCGGATCTGCGCCCAGTTTCTGGCAACCAGGGCCAGCGGTGTCAGCACCAGGAGGAGCCAGATGAAACTGGTGATGGCAGTGTTGGCCAGGCGCAAATAAGACGGCACTCGGCGGGGGCGATCGGAGGGGGTGCCAAACAGGAGCAGGAAATAGCCGCTGCAATAGCCAACACTCAAAGCGCCAAGGTAGTAGAAGGTAAGGAAGGGAGAGCCGAAACCGCGATTGCGCGGACTAAACGGCGGGTCGAGCGCTACCCAGATGCAGGCCAGGAGAAACAGGGCATGCACCACATGGAACATAATGGTGGCCAGGGCGGCACCCAGTCTGCTGCTGTCGCCAAAGTACGACGCCCAACGAATCGAGAAAATGAAGATCGGCACGAGCGAGGTTAGCGCCAGCAACGCTACCTCCTGCCTGCCGAACTTGTAGTATAACATGAGAATGCTTCTCTGCGCATTCAGGTTCGCCTTCAAGGCGGGCCAAAAACCGACCGAGGCTGTGTCCCCGATTCCTTGCAGAAGGGGCAGCAGCAGATAAAGCAACAACCCAACCAGGCCGCACAGAGACATGCGCCCGAGAAAGCGCATGCTAAAGAAGCCAAGGCCCTTCATCCAAACCAGCGCTATCACAAAGGCCGGGAAGAAGCCAATCATGGCCCAGTTATTTGTAATCCCAAGACCGAAAGCGAAGGAGGCGCGCATCAACCAGGAATCGCGATCTGAAAGGCGGAACTCGAGCAGGCAACGAATTACATAGGCGAACACCAACAAGTCGAGCATCTCACAGCCGGAGCCCATGGGCGGTGCGGGCGAAGAGCCGGCGGTGGCATGCTCCCAGAAGGTCAGTTGCAGACCGCAGACCAGCGCCGCCAGAACCGGCGGCAGCCAGGCCGCGGGAATGGAGAGGACGGAACCCTTGTCTATCTGCTTCTGGCGCTGCTCGTGGGTGCGATCATGCGGCAGCAAAGCTACGGAGCGGGCCAACAGGGCGAGGGTCAGAGCTGCGCAAACCGCCGCAAAAAGGTTGAGCGCGAGTGGAATTGCCTGCGCCGGCAGCCAGCGAAACGGGCAGGTGACAAGCCAGAAAAGCGGGCCGTGCAACTCAGGCTGCCACGTCCAGCCGGAAACCCTGGCCACTTGCGGAAGACTGCTCAACGACACCCAGGGATTGAGTGTCACAAGGTAAATGAGCAAAGCCCCCGCAGCTACAAGCCAAGGTAGAAATGCGCGAACAAAACTTCTCTGCGGACTGACTTCACGTTCCGATGTCATGCGGCAGGTCAAAGTTGAATCGAAGCTCACGGGGTTGGCAAGCTTAGTTTCGCCCCGGCCGCGGCCGTCTTGCCGCGCAAGTTCCCCACACATTCCACATGCTGAGTGTTCGGAAACATATCCAACGGGATCACTTGGGCCAATTCGAAGACACCTTTGTCACACAAGACCTTCAAGTCGCGTGCCATGGTTGCCGGGTGGCAGGAAACGTAAATGAGCTGGGCCGGCCGCACCCGGCGCAGCATCTGCAGCGTCTCCGGTTGACATCCCTTGCGTGGCGGGTCAAGCAGCACTGTTGTGGTCTGGGCGGGGAAACGCGACATGATCGCCGGCAACAAGTCTTCTGCCGCTCCAGCAACAAACTCGCCGTTGGTGCGGCCGCGGACAGCGGCATTCCTCCGCGCCGCCTGAATCGCCAGACGATCCAGCTCTACCCCAACAAAGGACTCGACCAATTGGCCGAGCTCAATGCTAAAGAACCCAACACCGCAATAAACGTCCAGGAGATGCCTGGTTTCAGCCTGTTTCAGGCAGTCGCGCACGACGTCGACCAGTCTGGGCAACAGGAGAGGATTGTTCTGGAAAAAGGAATCGGGGGGCACTTCCCACCCCGGCGGTTGGGTGCGTAGAACGACCTTAATCCCACCTTTAGTCGGCGGATGGGCGCGAACATGCTTGATCTGCTCGTTAAGGGCCGGTTCGGCAATCAGGCACTCTTCCACATCCACCACCAGCCGATTGTCAGCCCGGATAAAGCCGATATTCAGGCCCTGCTTGAACTTGTCCCACTGGCTGCGAATCATGATGCGGTTCCGATAACCATAGGGCCGCGGGCAGGGAATGACCGGCGCGACCAGCTCGCGATCAAATCGGCCTATGCGCTCGAACAAATCCCCGATCTGCTTATGTTTGAGCTGAAGCTGGGCGGAGTAGGCCAGGTGCTGATACTGACAACCGCCGCACTCTCCGAAATACCGGCAGGCAGGTTCGATCCGGTCAGGAGAAAGGGCAACCACGCGGAGAAGCTTGGCGCGGGCATATCGTTTCTTCACCTCTGTTACTTCCGCTTCCACTTCCTCGCCCAAGGCGACGAACGGGACAAAGACCACAAAATCTCCCATCCGCGCCACGCCTTCGCCGCCGAAGGCAATGTCGTTGATGATCAGGGTCAGCTTGCTGCCCAAGGCCAGACTCACGCCAAGGAACGGTGGGGGATTACTCTTCGTTCTTCTTGATCCTGTAACGGCCCTGTTCGTCTTGCTCGACGCAACGCTGGCCAATCAGGGAAGCCAGGGGCGCGTCCACCCAGTGAGGGTTTTCCTCAAAAACAGTCCGTTTGAGGGCCTTCCGCGCAATTTCCTTCCGCGCGATGTAGGCGTTAGGACTGCCTCGGAGAAAATCTATAATCGCTGTTTCTTCGTAGGTCATACTTCATCTGCTTTCCGGGGCGTTCAAGCGGCTTCGGGGACGCGGCAGCACAGCAGTTCTCTTTGCCATTTTAAGCTACACCAAAGTGTGTGGGACGGGCCAACCTGGCCCCCTTCAAACATGAGCAGGACATCTTCGCTATAAGCCCGCGTGACAAGGGGATGTCGTGAGCCACAGGGCCGGTGAGAATCAGCCGGAGAGCGCTCCTTGGGAGGCGGCCTTCTGCGAGAAGACCAGATGGTCGCCCTCCGCCGTTACGAGGATCGGCTCCCCTTCTTGAAACGCGCCCCGGAGGATCTCTTCGGCCAGCGGATCTTCGAGGGAACGCTCGACGGCACGGCGCATCGGGCGCGCACCGTAAAGAGGGTCGTAGCCCTTGTTTACCAGGAATTCCTTGGCCTTGTCGTCCAACTGCAGCACGATGTTCTTGGCCTTAAGCCGCTGCATTACCTTCGTGATTTCCAGGTCGAGGATTTGCACCAGGTCGGGCTTTGTCAACGCGCGGAAAACAACAATGTCGTCCAGCCGATTCAGGAACTCGGGCCGAAAGGTCTTCTTAGCCTCATCCAGAATCTTCTCACGCATCTTCTCGTAGCTGTTCTCGTCGGTAATCGGGGAAAAGCCGAGTGTGGATTGCTTGCGAATGGTGTCTGAGCCGACGTTGGACGTCATCAGGATGATTGTGTTGCGGAAATTGACCACGCGGCCGACGTTGTCCGTAAGTTTGCCTTCCTCGAGGATCTGCAACAGCATGTTCCACACGTCCGGATGCGCCTTCTCGATCTCATCGAAAAGCACCACAGAATAGGGTTTGCGGCGCACTTGTTCCGTTAGCTGACCGCCCTCTTCATAGCCGACATAACCGGGCGGAGAGCCGATCAGCCGGGAGACATTGAATTTCTCCATGTACTCGCTCATGTCGAGCTGGATCAGCGCTTTGGCGTCGCCAAACAACTGTTCTGCAAGGGTCTTGGCGAGCAATGTCTTGCCGACCCCGGTAGGTCCCAGCAACGCAAACGTGCCGATGGGGCGGCGCGGATCTTTGAGATCCGCGCGGGAACGGCGCAGCGCTTTGCACAGCGACGAAACAGCTTCGCGCTGGCCAATGACGACTTTGTCCATTTCGGCTTCAACCTGGAGCAACCGCTGCATTTCGCCCTGCTCCATGCGTTGCAGCGGAATGCCCGTCCATTTCGAGACCACCTGCAAAATGTCTTCCTCATCCACTCTAACGCGCTTTTCTTCACGCGTGGTGCGCCATTCTTTCAACCGGGCTTCCAGTTGCTCCTTGGCCTGCTTTTCCTTGTCGCGCATGGACGCGGCGCCCTCGAAGTCCTGGTTCTTGATCGCCCGTTCCTTCTGGGCCTTGATCTCCTCGATTTCGGACTCCATTTCCTTGACTTCTGGCGGCCGCGTCATGGTGCCAATTCGGGCACGCGAGCCCGCTTCGTCCATCACATCAATGGCTTTGTCAGGCAGGAAACGGTCGGTGATATAGCGATCCGAAAGCTTGACCGACGCTTCAATCGCTTTATCGGTGAACTCGGCTTTGTGGTGGTCTTCGTACTTCGGGCGAAGGCCTTTCAGAATCAAAACGGCCTCCGCGACAGAAGGAGCCTCCACTTTGACCGACTGAAAACGGCGCTCCAGGGCCGCGTCCTTTTCGATGTACTTGCGATACTCGTTAAGGGTGGTGGCGCCGATGCACTGCAGTTCGCCCCGGCTGAGAGCCGGCTTAATGATATTCGAGGCATCCATGGTGCCCTCGGCGGAGCCCGCGCCGACGATGGTATGGAGCTCGTCAATGAACAGGATGATGTTCCTGGAGCGACGAATCTCGTCCATGACAGCTTTGATGCGCTCCTCGAACTGGCCGCGGTACTTGGTGCCGGCGACCATCAAGGCCAAATCCAGTGTAATAACGCGCCGGTCACGGAGCAGCTCCGGGACGTTGCCGGCGGCAATTTCCTGCGCGAGGCCCTCGACAATAGCCGTCTTGCCGACGCCAGCCTCGCCCAGGAGCACCGGGTTGTTCTTCGTACGGCGGCAGAGGATTTGAATGACGCGCTCGATTTCGCTCTTGCGGCCAATGACGGGATCCATTTCGCCTTTGCGGGCGATTTCAGTCAGATCACGGCCGAAAGCCTTAAGCGCGGGCGTCTTGATTTCGCCCTTCTTCTCGGAGGCCGCCTTTCCCGGCACCGGTTCGCCTGTGGCCGAATCGTCCTGCGCCGCGAAATTAGGATCCAGTTCCTTCAGAATCTCCTTGCGGGTCTGTTCGACGTCCACATCAAGATTCTTGAGAACGCGCGCAGCGACGCCATCCCCCTCACGGAGCAGACCCAGCAGAATGTGCTCGGTGCCAACATAGGTGTGGTTGAGGGCCTTGGCCTCCTTTTGTGCGAGGGCGAGCACCTTCTTCACCCTGGGCGTGTAGGGGATGTTTCCCATCATCTTCTGATCGGGGCCAGTGCCAACCTGCTTTTCCACTTCGAGGCGCACGGTGTCGAGGTCAAGGCCGAGTTTCTGCAGCACGTTAACCGCCACGCCCTGGCCCAACTTGATGAGCCCAAGCAGAAGGTGTTCGGTGCCTATGACGTTGTGATTAAACCGGTCGGCTTCCTTGCGCGCCAGCGCCAGCACTTGCTGGGCGCGCGGGGTAAAGTTGTTCATGGCTTCCTGATCGCTCATATCATCAAAATGCAGCTAATCCTCTGGTTTGTCCAATCCAGCCTGCGGCGCCGAGGGCGGCCGGGTAACGGGACGGCTGATGGGTCGCAGGCGTTCGCGCAACATGTCGGCCCGGAGCACGTCTCGTTCTTCGGCAGAGAGCTTCTCTGAATGCTGTTTCTGCAGGTGGGCCGGCTGGGTTAGAACAAACAACTCATCCACCAGAGAGCGGTCCAGATCGGGGAACAAACCCGCGTCGGCCCCCAGGCGCATCAGGGAGAGCAGGTTCATCGTTTCCTTGGAGGAGATGCTGTGGGCATTGGCCAGGATGCCATACGCGCGCCCGACATGGTTGTAAACCAGCTTGGGCTTCCTTTCCAAAAGGCTGGCGCGAGCGTTTTCCTCATGCTCGATGATCTGGTTGAGAACCTTCTCCAGACGCTCGACGATGGCGCTTTCGGCTTCGCCAAGCGTCATCTGGTTGGAAACCTGGAAAATATTGCCCAATGCTTCGGTGCCTTCGCCGTAAAGGCCGCGAACGGCCAAGCCAAGCTTGTTGACCGATTGAATGATCGGATTGATCTGTTCCGAAAGCACCAACCCCGGCAGGTGCAGCATAGCGCTAACCCGGATGCCGGTGCCCAAGTTGGTTGGGCAAGCGGTCAAGTACCCAAGTTCCGGGCTGAAAGCGTAATCGAGCTTCTTCTCCAACGCAGAATCTGCTCCGTCAATGATTGCCCAGGCCCGGCGCAGTTGCAGCCCCGGACAAAGGGCTTGCATGCGCAAGTGGTCTTCCTCGTTGATCATGAAGCAAAGGGTTTCATGACGGTTCATGACCAGCCCGCTGCCGGCGCTCTTGGCCGCATGCTCACGGCTGATGAGGTGGCGTTCCACCAGAATTTGCTTGTCCAGGGCGGACAGGCGATCCATGGCGCCGAAGAAGACGTCATTCATCTCCGGAAGCGCTTCTATCGCGGGGTGAATGAGTTCCAGCACGCGAATCCGCTCCGCTTTCTTGGCCCAGCCCGGGAACGCGGCGTTGCGAATATTGCGCGCCAACCGGACCCGGCTGGACATGACGATCTTGTCATGCGGGCCTTTGCGTCGCGCCGTGTCTGCTGGCGGGATCAGAAAATCGTCGAGATTCATACAGGCCGATTCGCCGCGCGCTGGCTCAGTCGGGCCGTGGTTTGCTTGATTTCATCCCGCAGGACGGCCGCCTCCTCAAAGTTTTCCAATTCGATGGCCTTTGCCAGCTTCTGCTGGAGTTGCTTCAGTTCGACAGACAAGTCGCAGCTCTGGCGCAGCGATTCCGGAACCTTGCCGACGTGCCGCGTGTGTTTGTGCATCGTTTTGAGCAGTCCTTTCATTGGCTCCGCAAATGTCTGGTAGCATTCCGCGCAGCCCAGGCGGCCCGCCTTCTTGAAATCCGACTGCGTAAAGCCACACGCCGGACATTGCAGCCCTGTCTCCCCGCCGGCTTGCTCGATCTCCTGTGAAGCCCCCAGCCCCAGCAGTTCGTCCGCAAAGCTGAAACCCACGGGATCGTTCATCCCCTTGTTCTTTGCGCATTCCTCGCACAGGTCCACCTTCTGCACTTTGTCCCCGGTGATGTTGGTCAAGTGGACCGTCGCTTCCCTTTTCTGGCAAATGCTGCACAACATACGCTCTTCAACCGTATATCGGCTCGCCGGAAACTTTCGTCAAGGCGTGATACTGTTCCACCAGGCTCTTCGTAACCCGTCCCGGCTTGCCGTTTCCGATAACCCGTCCATCAATCCTGACCACCGGCACCAGCTCAGCGGCGGTCCCGGTCAGAAAACACTCATCGGCATTGAAAAGATCATAACGTGTCAGGTTTGGCTCGGCCACCTTCAATCCCGCTTCCGCCGCCAGTTCCATGACCACCCGGCGGGTGATGCCGTAGAGGGCGCCAGCCGAGAGCGGCGGGGTCAACAACTGCCCTTCCTTGACGATGAACAAGTTGTCTCCGGTGCATTCCGCCACGAAGCCTTCGGCGTTCAACATGATGGCCTCTTCGCAGCCAGCGTTGTTCGCCTCGATCTTGGCGAGGATGTTGTTCAGGTAGTTCAAGGACTTAATGGCCGGGTTCAGCGCGCTATGCAGGTTGCGCGTCGTCGGCACAGTTATGATTTCCATGCCCCGCTCGTACAGCTCCGACGGGTAGAGGGTGATGTTCCCCGCAATGATGATGACTGACGGGTTCTTGCACCGGTTTGGGTTCAGCCCCAACGTGCCGACGCCACGGGTCACGACCAAGCGGATGTAGGCGTCGCGCAGCCGGTTCCGCCGGCAGGTCTCGACGGTCGCGGCGACAAGCTCCCGGTGGGTCATTGGGACCCTGAGCAGGATTGACTTAGCCGAGCAAAACAGCCGGTCGATGTGCTCCTTGAGCTTGAAGACCCGGCCATTGTAGGCGCGGACCCCCTCAAACAGGCCGTCCCCGTAAAGCAGACCATGGTCGAACACCGAAATCTTGGCGTCCCGCTCACTGAAGAACTTGCCGTCTACATAAATCTTCATATCTCAAATCCAGGCTAAGCTACGCTTTGCCAGCGGCCATAGCAACTCAGGACTGCCGAATGCTCGCAACGCCGCCACATTGTGACGTGAGAATGGCGCTGAGCCTCGCCAACCGCCGCGAGGCACTGCCAGGGGGTGGTCTCTGGATGTCAGGGTAAGATCTATTCAGGTTCC
>CAZHEW010000021.1:5379-17394 GCA_964531815.1 uncultured Verrucomicrobiota bacterium | reverse complement strand
ACTCGCCGCCAATTCCTCCGTCGCACCGCGCTGGCTGCCGGCGCGATCACCCTTTCCTTCCCCTATGTGGGCCGGGTGCTCGGGGCCAACAGCCGCATCAACATTGCCTGCATTGGTGTGGGCGGCAAAGGCGACAGCGACGTCAGCGATGCGGCGAACTGTGGCGGCCAGATCGTGGCCCTCTGCGATGTGGACCAGAAGATTCTGGATTCCAAAGCCAAGAAAGTCGCCGAGAAGTTCCCGCAGGTAAAGCGATACCAGGATTACCGCAAAATGCTGGACCAAATCGGCAAGGACATTGACGCGGTGACGGTATCCACCCCGGACCATCAGCATGGCGTCGCGGCGATTCGGGCGATGAAGATGGGCAAACACTGCTTCTGCCAGAAGCCGCTCGTCCAGACCGTCAGCGAGGCGCGCGAGATGCGGAAGCTTGCTAAAGAGAAGAACCTGGCGACCCAGATGGGCAACCAGGGCAGCGCCGAGAGCGGCGTGCGCCGGGCGGTGGAGGTCGTGCAGGCGGGTGTGATCGGAAAGCCACTCGAATTGCATGTCTGGTCCAATCGCCCCATCTGGCCCCAGGGGCTCGACCGTCCTGCGGGGCGGGACCCGGTCCCGGCGGAGCTGGATTGGGACCTGTGGCTCGGTCCCGCTCGCAAGCGGCCGTACAAGAAGGGGGCCTATCATACTTTCGCGTGGCGCGGCTGGTATGACTTCGGCACGGGCGCGCTCGGGGACATGGCCTGCCACACCGTCAACATGCCGTTCCGGGCGCTGAACCTGGGCTACCCCAATGTCGTCGAGTGTGAACTGGCCTCCCGCATGTACCCCGAGGCCTTTCCCAAGACCTCCCGCATCCGCTTCGAGTTCCCGCAGCGTGGAGACCTGCCGCCACTCAAGTTCTGGTGGTATGATGGTAAACCTGACGACCCGCTCAAACCGCTTCGCCCGCAGGGTGACGCAGTCCAGGAGGTCATTGCGACCTACGACAAGCTCCCGCCCAGCGGCGCGCTCATTGTCGGGGACAAGGGCAAGCTGTTCTCTCCGGACGACTACGGCGCCCGGTTCTTCGTGGCGATGAAGGGCAAGGCGGAATATGTGGCGGGCGATCAGGAGGAAGCCTGCAAAGCCGTGCCGCAAACCATCCCCCGCTCGCCGGGCCACATGCAGGAATGGTTCCGCATGATGAAGGAAGGCGTGCCCGCCTACTCGAACTTCGACATCGCGGCCTACCTCACTGAGATCATCCTGCTGGGCTGCGTGGCCTTGCGCGTGGGTGAAGGCCACCGTATGGAGTGGGATGGCCCGAATATGCGATCGCCCAACATCCCCACCGCCGCCCAGTTCGTCAAACGCAACAACCGCAGCGGCTGGGATGCCTGAGACCGGGAGGATCCGGCGTGGGCAAATGGGGCGCCAACGGCATGGAGTGTTGGGAGAGCCAACACTCTGCCCCTTTCTTTTCTCTCTTGAATTCTGAACCTGACACGAGGATTCAAGAGCAAGCAGTGTATGTATAAGCTCCTCGGCTCCGACCAAAAGCAGTATGGACCGGTCAGCGCGGACCAGATCCGCGCATGGATTGCGCAGGGGCGCGCCAATGCGACGTCCAAACTGCAAGCCGCCGGTTCCAACAAATGGAAACCGCTGGGCGAATTCTCCGAATTTGCCGATGCCCTCCAGGCAAGAGGCGGGGCGGCTTCGCCCCCGCTGCCGGGCAGACAACCTCGATCGGCTGCCGCCTCGCCCAAGGCCAGCGGCATGGCTGTCGCTTCGCTGGTGCTGGGCGGCCTGGGGTTGGTGACCTGCGGCATCACTTCCCTGGCCGGCCTGGTGGTGGGCATCATCGCACTGGTGCGCATCAGCAAGAGCAACGGCCGGATTGGCGGCCGCGGCCTGGCGCTGGCGGGCACGATTGTCTCCGCCGCCTTCCTCCTGCTGGCTCCAATACTGGCGGCGAGGCTCCTGCCCGCCCTGATTAGAACCAAGACAACGCCTAACACCGCCGGATGCATGAACAACGTCAAGCAGCTCAATCTGGCCCTGATGATGTATGCGACCGACTTCAATGATCGGTTCCCCGCCAGTTCCAACTGGTGCGATGCTCTCATTCCCTATCTGGCGGGGATGACAAACTCATTTCTTTGTCCCGAAGGCGCGCCGAACCAGCGCTGCCATTACGCGCTTAATGCCCACGTGGCGGGGCGCGAATTATCGGACATCCAAGAGCCGTCCCAAATGGTGCTGGTGTTTGAAATCGAGGGCGGCTGGAATGTCACCGGCGGTCGTGAACTTCTCTCCATCAGGCCCCGTCACAACAGCCTTTGCACCGTGGGATTTGCCGACGGCCACGCCGAGATGGTGCCGGCCGCCCGACTGGAACAGCTCCGCTGGGAACCCTAAGCCGGAATAACCACAAAGAACGCAGAGAGCGCAAAGAGTTCTGAGCTTTGTGTTCTCTGCGTTCTTTGCGGTTATATCGTGGCGCGGAGAGCCGGGAGCATTCCCGGCCCTTCCCCGTCTAACGGGGGTATGAAACGATGGAAGCTCTTGACGGTCTGGCTTGGGTTGCTTTGGACGGTTGCGCCTGTGTTTGCAGCCGGCCTCATTATTGTCGAGGATGCGCCGTGGCGCCCCGGACCGATGCCGCCGCCCTTCATACCACCGCGTCTGCCGCGGCCCTGGCCGCCGCCCCGCCCACACGCCTTTGCACCCCTGGAGGTCAATTACGTTAAGGTCAACACCCGCATCACTGACCAGGTCGCGGTTACAGCGGTGGACCAGGAGTTCTACAACCCGAATCCCGCGCGCCTCGAAGGCACCTTCCTGTTCCCCATCCCCAAAGGCGCGCACCTCAACAAGTTCACGATGGAGATTGACGGCAAGCAGGTGGAGGCCGAACTGCTCCCGGCCGAGAAGGCGCGCCGGATCTACGAGGACATCGTGCGGAAGCTCAAGGACCCGGCCCTGTTCGAATACGCCGGGCGCGACGTCTTCAAGGTCCGCATCTTCCCCATCGAGCCGAACAGCAAGAAGCGCATTACGCTCTCCTACACGCAATTGCTCAAATCCGACGACGGCCTGGTCAGCTATGTCCTGCCGCTGAGCACGGAGAAATTCTCCGCCAAACCCATCCGCAGCGTCAGTGTGAAGGTGGACCTCGAGAGCAAGCGCCCGCTTAAATCCATCTACTCCCCAAGCCACTCCGTCGAGGTGAAGCGACAGGGCGCGAACCGCGCCACCGCCGGCTATGAAGCCAGCGACGTGCATGGGGACGCGGATTTCGCGCTCTATTTCGCCCCGGAAAAGAACGAGCTGGGCATCCACCTGCTGACCCACCGCCCGGCGGATGAAGACGGCTATTTCCTGCTGCTCGCCTCGCCGGGCGTAGAGGTGAAGCAGGAGCAGGTCGTCATGAAGGACGTCGTGTTCGTGCTCGACACCTCGGGCTCGATGGCGGGCAAGAAGCTGGAGCAGGCCAGGAAGGCACTGCAGTTCTGCGTCGAGAACCTCAACGACGGCGACCGGTTCGAGCTCGTCCGCTTCTCCACGGAAGTCGAGCCGCTCTTTGACAAGCTGGCCAGCGCCTCCCAGGCCAACCGCGCGCGGGCGGAGGACTTCATCAAGCACCTTAAGCCCATCGGCGGCACCGCGATTGACGATGCCCTGCGCCAGGCGCTGGCCTTGCGGCCCGGCGGCAACGACCGCCCATTCGTGGTCATCTTCCTCACCGATGGACGGCCCACCATCGGCACCACCGACGAGGGCCAGATCGTGGCGAACGTGAAGAAGGAGAACGACGGCCGCTCCCGCATCTTCTGCTTCGGCATCGGCACCGATGTGAACACGCACCTGCTGGACCGCGTCACGGAAACTACCCGCGCCGCCAGCCAGTATGTCCTGCCCGAGGAAGACCTGGAGGTGAAGGTGTCCAACTTCTTCGCCAAGATCAAAGAGCCGGTGCTGGCGAATCCAAAGCTCAAGCTCACCGGCGAGGTTCGCGTGACAAAGCTCTATCCCTCACCGCTGCCCGACCTGTTTAAAGGCGAGCAACTGGTACTGGTGGGCCGCTATTCGGGCCAGGGCGATGCGGCGGTGGTTATCGAGGGGACAGTGAACGCCGCCGAGAAGAAGTTCACCTACGAAGTGAGGTTTCCAAAGGCAACGGCCGAAAGCGAGTTTATCCCGCGCCTGTGGGCCACGCGGCGCGTCGGCTATCTGCTGGATGAAATCCGCCTGCACGGCGAGAACGCCGAGCTGCGCGACGAGGTCACCGACCTGGCCCGCCAGTATGGCATCATGACGCCTTACACCGCTTACCTGATCCTGGAGGACGAAACCCAGCGGAATGTGCCTGTGCCCATGCGCTCGCTGCGCGGGTTTGACGGCGATGGCGGGGCACGCCAGGAAGCCGCGCGGGCCTGGGATGAGTTCAAGATGCAACGCTCCGGGGGCCGGGCTGTGGCAGGCGCACAGTATGGCATGGCCCTCAAGGACGCGACTGCGGCGGCGCCCGCGTCCGCCAGCGGCGCCTTGGCGGCGCGCCAGGCCCTGGGGCTCCCCGCTGCCCCAGGCGCCATGTCCGCAGCCTCGACGGCCGACCGCAGCAAAGAGCGCCTGGTGGAGTACGCGCAGCAGTCGCAATTCATCGCCGGCAAGAACTTCTTCCAGAACGATCAGCAGTGGATTGACTCCGTCATCCAGAAACACCCGGATGCCAGGCGCGTGCGCATCCAGTTCGGCTCGGCGGAATACTTCGACCTGGTCTCGCGCGAGCCCAAGGCGCTGCCCTGGCTGGCGCTGGGGCGGAACGTTCAGTTCCTTTTAGACAACACTGTTTATGACATCCACGAGTGAACAGCAGCTGCCGTTACTCGGGATAAATGAATTCGACCGGAGTCTGGACATCCGGATGCAGGCTCTGCTTGACCGGACAGGCCCGGGCGGCGGCCTCCAACTTGGCGCGATCGGCAGCGGTCAACGCGGTGGCGCGGGGGAACACCAGCCGGGTTTTGAGCGCACCGATGCGGCGGACCGGGTCAGCGGCCATCTCCTTGAGGACCTGGATCTGGAGGCCGTCAAGGTTCAGGTTGTTCCGCTGGGCCACCAGCCCCATGATCGTCGCCATGCAGGCGCCGAACGCCGTGGCCACAAGATCGGTGGGGGAAAACGCCGCGCCCTTGCCGCCGTTATCCACCGGCGCATCAGTGGTCAAGGTTTGCCGCGAGGGTCCGTGCGTGGCCGCGCAGTGCAGCCCGCCTTCATAGGTGATGTTGATTTCAACAGCCATAATACGCGAGTTGATCGAATCTGCGGCACATCATAATGCAGAGCCCCCGCGTTTCAAAGCGCCCATTCAGCACCGGAAATCCGCTAACAAGACCGGCTCTCAGGTGTCGTATGGCTGGAAGTTGTGCGCGCCCGCGGTCGAGGACCGGCATCAAACCAGGCCGCCCCGGCCCGCAACTGTAACCTTTGCATGGTGTTTCCTTAAGTAATAGTTGGACGAACTGCCGAGGAGCATTTGAACCAAGGCAGCCGGTTAGAAGTGAAAATGAACATGGCAACGCTTTATCACATTGGCGACGACGGCTCCCAGGCTGAGCGATGGGACCTGAGCGGGCAGCCAGTTATCGTGGGCCGCTGCGGACAGGCCCACATCAGCATCCGGGACGAAGGGTTGTCCCGCCGCCACTTCCTCATCGCGCGCGACGGCCAGGACTACATCCTTAAGGACCTGAACTCGCGCAATGGCACCTGGGTGGACGGGCACCGGGTCTTTGCAGAGAGACTGCGCCACTATGATCATATCCTCGCCGGTCATACGCGATTCCTCTTTGTCGAGCCGGACCTCGCATCAACCAACGCCGATCAGTCGTTGACCGGTCCCCACGGTACGGTGGTTGCACCCGGTGCTCCAGAGCCAGCACACAGCCCCGCCCCCGGCAACTCGTAAGCCTCGGCGGAACGGTTTTGCCCGTGGTGTTTGCGCGCGGACTCGGAGCACGGGTTCCCGATGGCCCTTGTTCCTGCCGTGCCCAATCAACAGGCACGATAACAAAAAAGCCCCGCTTTCGCGGGGCTTTCTTGAAAGCACCATTCAGCCTACTTGCGGCGGCGAATGTTGTAGAAAGCCGCCACGCCAGACAGGCAAAGCAAAGCAAACGTAGAAGGCTCCGGCACCATGTAAGTTACATAGGCCGTCTGTGTGAACGGATTATGGCCGTCGGTGCCGGTCGCATTACCCGCAATTGCCTCAGGCCCCCGCCAAGCTGAGGTCCCGATGTAAGTTCCGAACAAGCCGAAGCTGTCGCCCAAGCCCACGCCGATGTCGGACAGCGGAAAAGAGAGGCTGAAAGTCGGACTGGTCGGGTCGCCAGACTGCCCTGTGCTGGTGATCCAGCTAAGACTCCACTGCCCACCACTCGCCAGACCGAACAGGCTGGCATACCCATTTTCAATGGCCACGGCATAGTCAGGCAGAAAACCAGTGGCAAATGTCATCGTGCTGCGGCCACCCCAGGAAGTATAACCGGAAATCGCGCTGCGCGCTCCATCCCCGTCATCGGAAAAGGAGGATGTGTCGGAGAAACCGCCGGCCACCGAGTCAATGTAAATCACCAGGGCATCGTTCAGGTTACCTGGGCCTTTGGTCAGAGTGACATTCAGGGCGGTTCCATCGTCAGTTAAACTCAGGGTTCCCAAGCCCACAGCTCCCCCCCAAGCGCTGCTTCCATTGCCGAAATAGTCCACACCCTGGGCCGAGAGAGCGAGGGAGGTCAAAAGAGCTGCAACTGTGACGCAAGCATTTCTTTTCATAAACAAATATATGATCTGCCGTCTATTTGAGGCAATTCCTACCACAAACGCGCTAAAAGTAAAGGGGAAAGCTCAAACTATTTTGGGCCGGAACATCGCATGTACGTGCGGGTAGCCGCTGGCATATGTCCTGTTCAGGCTGAAGCCTTGCTCCGGCGCTGCCAGGAGATTTCTCTTTTGAACCAAAGCTCCGCATCGCAGACTGCCCCGAATGAATGCTCTCTCCGCTGGGCTCTTCACGCTTCGAGTTGTTGTCTGCGCCGGCGTCATTGGCTGCGCTTGCATGCGCTCCGCCGCAGCCCCGGCCAACCACATCTCGCTGGCCGGCCATTGGCGGTTCCAACTGGACCGCGCTGACGCGGGGCTGAAGGAGCAGTGGTTCAAACGGACGCTGCCAGGCAGGATTAAGCTGCCAGGTTCCCTGTCGGCGCAGGGGGTCGGCGACGAGGTGTCGGTGGAAACCAAATGGACGGGTGGCATCGTGGACAAGTCCTGGTTCACGGCGCCGGAATACGCCGAGTTCCGGAAGCCGGGCAACATCAAGGTGCCGTTCTGGCTTCAGCCCGAGAAGTATTACGCCGGGGCGGCCTGGTACCAGCGGGAGATTGAGATTCCGCCGGCTTGGCGGGGCAAGCGTGTGGTGCTGACACTGGAGCGGCCGCATTGGGAAACGCGGGTTTGGGTTGACGCCAGGGCGCTCGGCGCCAACCGCAGCCTGGCCGCGCCGCATGAGTATGATCTCGGCACAGCGCTCGCCCCCGGCAAACACCGACTCACCATCCGGGTGGACAACAGCCTGGTGGTGGACGTGGGCGTCAACTCCCACTGCATCAGCGATCATACGCAGGGCAACTGGAATGGAATCGCCGGCGACATCAGCCTGCGGGCAACCCCGCTGGTCTGGATTGAGGATGTGCAGGTTTACCCGAATGTGGAGAAGAAGTCGGCGCGCGTCGTCGTGACGGCGACCAACGCGACTCAGCAACGTTTCGAGGGGAAGTTGTCGCTGTTCTTTGAGCGTGACGGGAAAGCCGCGGGGCTTCCAGTCAGCCGGAATTTCAACACAGCCGCAGCCGACCTGACTGCCGAGGACGAAGTTCCGCTCGCTCCCGATGCGCCCTTGTGGGATGAGTTTGCGCCCCATCTTCATGGCGTCCGCGTCGAGTTGCGCGGCGAAGCCGGCGGGCAGCTTATTGAAAGCGAGCGCGAGGTCACCTTCGGCCTGCGCCAACTCGCCACCGATGGCACGCAGTTTACCATCAACGGCCGCAAGACCTTTATTCGCGGCACGCTGGAATGCTGCATCTTTCCGCTCACCGGCCATCCCCCCACCGACGTGGAGTCCTGGAAGCGCATCATCCGCATCGCCAAAGCCTACGGGCTGAACCTGATTCGCTTCCATTCTTACTGCCCGCCGGAAGCGGCTTTCGCGGCGGCGGACGAACTGGGTTTCTACTACCAGGTCGAAACGTGCTGGCCCAACCAATCCACAACCCTTGGCGACCGCAAGCCGGTGGACCAATGGGTCTATGAGGAGACCGCCCGTATCCTTAAAGCCTACGGCAATCATCCCTCTTTCCTCCTCATGCCCCACGGCAACGAGCCGGGCGGTAAGATGGCCGCCGCTTACCTCGCCAAATGGGTAACCCACTTCAAGACGCAGGACCCGCGCCGGCTTTGGACGAGCGGCGCCGGCTGGCCGCTTATCCCGGAGAATCAATTCCATGTCACCCCTGATCCCCGCGTCCAGCACTGGGGAGCGGGGCTCAAGTCCCGCATCAATGCCCGCCCCCCGGAGACCCGCACTGATTACCGCGACTTCATTCAGAACCACGCGATTCCAGTCATCAGCCACGAGATCGGCCAGTGGTGTGTCTATCCCAACTTCGATGAAATAGCCAAGTATCGGGGTTACCTCAAACCGAGGAACTTCGAGATCTTCCGGGACACTCTGCGCGCTCACGGAATGGGCGGCCTCGCGCGCCGATTCCTCCTGGCATCGGGCAAACTGCAAACCCTCTGTTACAAAGAGGACATCGAGTCCGCGCTTCGCACGCCGGGCATGGGCGGCTTCCAGTTGCTTGACCTGCACGACTTCCCCGGCCAGGGCACCGCGCTGGTAGGGGTGCTCGACCCGTTCTGGGAGGAAAAGGGCTATGTCACCGCAGAAGAATACAGCCGCTTCTGCAACCATACCGTGCCGCTGGCACGCCTGGGCAAACGCGTGTTCACCACCGACGAAACCCTCGAAGCGGACATCGAGGTGGCCCATTTCGGGCCAAGCCCGCTCCAGGCGGCGGTGACGTGGGAGCTGGTGGGTGACAGCCGGAAAGTCCTTGCCGACGGCCAACTCCCGGTCGCCACGATTCCCCTCGGCAACGGGGTCGCCCTGGGAAGCGCGAAGATTGACCTCCGCGCTGTGCCTGCCCCCGCTCGCTACAGGTTCGAGGTGACGGTGCGACCGCTCTCCAACCGCTCCCCATCAACGGCCGCAGCCTTTCAGAACGACTGGGACGTCTGGGTGTATCCGTCTGAAGTTGACACTCGCCCCCCGCCGGGCCTGGTGGTGGCCACGGAGTTGGACGACCCGGCCCTGGCGGCGCTCGACGCCGGCGGCAAGGTGCTGTTGCTGATCCCTCCGGCGCGGGTCAGGAACAGCCAGGCTGACAAGGTCGCGCTCGGCTTCTCGAGCATCTTCTGGAACACGGCCTGGACGCGACGCCAGCCACCCACGACGCTTGGCATCTTGTGCGATCCCAAACATCCGGCCCTGGCCGATTTCCCAACCGACTTTCATAGCAATTGGCAATGGTGGTATCTGGTCAGCCAGGCCGGCGCCATGATCCTCGATGACCTGCCCGGAGAACTGCATCCGACGGTGCACGTGATTGATGACTGGGTCACCAACCGCAAGCTCGGCTTGGTGTTCGAGGCCCGCATGCGCGCGGGCCGGTTGCTCGTCTGCAGCATCGCCCTGAACCGGGACCTGGAACATAACCCGGTCGCGCGGCAAATGCTCCACAGCCTGCTGCACTACATGGCTGGCCCAAAGTTCAAGCCCGCCGTCCGGCTCGAACCCGCCGACGTGTGGCGGTTGATGGATCAAACCGATCGGAACCACGGCCCGTAAGCCGCCAGGGGGCATTGGCCCGCACCGCTGTTCTTTGGCTTGGATTTGAACGGTTCTGAATTAGACTGCGCCCATGAAAACTCCATTCTTCCTCGTATTGGCAGCGAGCTGCCTCCTCGCCGGCTGCGGCGAGAAGTCCGGCGCGCCGGGCGGGCCAACCAACAGCGCCGCCCCGGGCAGCAGCCCATTGACCGCGCCGGTGGATTACCTGGGCGCCCTGGACAAAGCGCACAAGACCGCGGACAAGGTGGTGGATACCGTTTCGCTCAACCAGGCCATCCAGATGTTCAACGTCGAGCACGGGCGCAACCCCAAAGACCTCAACGAGCTGGTCGAGGAGAAGCTCATTCCGAGGATTCCCGACGTGCCCCGCGGCATGAAGCTGGACTACGATGCCGCCGCCGGGAAGGTGAAGGTGGTCAAACAGTGACCGAGCAGATCGCCATCCTGGACTTCGGCTCGCAGTACACGCAGGTCATTGCGCGCCGCGTCCGCGAGTGCAACGTCTACTCGGTCATCCTGCGCTATGACACGCCGGCCTCCGAAATCGCCCGGCTCAATCCCCGGGGCCTCATTCTGTCGGGCGGCCCGTCGAGCGTGTATGCGAAGAGCGCGCCGATGCCCGACCGCGCCATCTTTCAGCTCGGCATTCCGCTGCTGGGGATCTGTTACGGCGTTCAGCTTCTCGCCCAGTATCTCGGGGGGAAAGTCGAGCCGGGCCAAAAACGCGAATACGGCAAGGGCACGCTCCGGGTCAAAGACCCATCCTGCCCTCTGTTTGCCAGGCTGCCCGCCACGCTCCAGGTCTGGAATTCGCACGGGGACAAGCTCACGAAGCTGCCGGCCGGCTTCAAGCCGGTGGCGGTGACCGAAAACTCGGCCTATGCCGCCATTGAGAACCGTGCCGCGAAGATGTTCGGCCTCCAGTTTCACCCGGAAGTAGTTCACACGCCCCGCGGACGCCAAATCCTCGCCCGCTTTGTTCACCACATCTGCGGCTGCGGCAAACGCTGGACCATGCGCAATTACGTCGGCCAGGCGGTCGAGGCGATCCGCGCGCAAATCGGCAAGGAGAAGGTGATTCTCGGGCTGAGCGGCGGGGTGGATTCGAGCGTGGCGGCGGCCCTGCTACACCGCGCCGCCGGCAGCCGGCTCACGTGCATCTTCGTCAACAACGGCCTGCTGCGCGGACGCGAGGCCGAAGTGGTGCGCCGGGTCTTCGGCCGCCACTTCAACCTCAAACTCCAGTACGAGGACGCCTCCCGGTTGTTTCTGCGCCGGCTCAAGGGAGTAACCGACCCGGAACGGAAACGGAAGATCATTGGTCGGACCTTCATCGAGGTGTTCGGGGCGGCAACCCGCCGGGCGGGCAAAGCGAAGTTCCTGGCGCAAGGCACGCTCTATCCGGACGTGATCGAATCGGTGCCGGTCGGCGGCAATCCGGCAGCAATGATCAAGAGCCACCATAACGTCGGCGGCCTCCCGAAAAGGATGAAGTTCCAGTTGGTCGAGCCCCTCAGGTGCCTGTTCAAAGACGAGGTCCGGGAGCTGGGCCTCGAACTGGGGCTGCCGCGCGAGATCGTGCTGCGCCAGCCGTTCCCCGGGCCCGGCCTGGCCGTGCGCATCCTGGGCGAAGTTACACCGCCGCGCCTCGAGATCCTGCGCCAAGCCGATGCCATTGTGGTCGAGGAAATGAAAGCCAGCGGCTGGTATTACCGGCTCTGGCAAAGCTTCGCCGTGCTGTTGCCGGTCCGCAGCGTCGGCGTCATGGGCGACGAGCGGACCTACGACTACACTATCGCCCTTCGGATCGTCGAATCGCAGGACGGGATGACGGCGGACTGGGTCAAGCTCCCCTACGACCTCCTCGAGAAGCTCTCCAACCGGATCATCAACGAAGTCAAAGGTGTCAACCGCGTCTGCTTCGACATCACCAGCAAGCCGCCGGGGACGATTGAATGGGAATGACACAGCTCTGGCGCGAGCGCCCGTCGCCGCAGAGGGAAAGGCGACACGGCGCCGGTCCAATTCACTGGCGCAAAAAAGATCAAGATAGATGTTGACGC
>CAZHEW010000021.1:0-5369 GCA_964531815.1 uncultured Verrucomicrobiota bacterium | reverse complement strand
TCGTAAAAAGAGCTCAGTTGCCTGGCAGCAGTAGCTGAAGCCGGGAGGTTTCAGGCGGCTGCTGGGTGATGCCGCTGGCGCCAGGAAGCGTGCGGCGGGAAACAGATAACAAGTCTAAACGCAGAAACTTAACAACTTATGAAGATGACAAGATGGTATGTATGTGGGGTCTTGGGCGCGTGCAGCGTGCTGGCGGCGCTCATGACGCAACCGGTGCAGGCATCCGATCAGAAGGTTTACTTCAAAGTGGATGCAGGCCTATCCCTGGTGCAAGATACTAAAATCAAGTCGGGGGTTGATTACTCGTTCGCGGACAGTGCCACGCTAGGCGAGATTTACCCCTTTGGAATAGAGTCCGGCCCAGTGCAGGAATGGCAATGGCTAGAACAGTATTACCCGGGTTTTCGTCAACAAGTCATTAACGATATCCAGGCTGGCCTCATACGTCCGACAGGTTATGCTCCAGACGCAGTTGTGAATTATTATGAAGCAGCCAGAAGCTCCAAGTGCAAGTTTGACCCGGGGTTCCGCGTTGATCTAGTTGGTGGGTACAATATCAGCGAGGCTGTAGCACTAGAGCTGGAAGTCGGCTTGATATACAATCCATTCGACGTTAAGTACAAAGCTTACGGCACCTTCACCGTGGACGATTTGGTTTACGACTCGTGGAGCTACAGTGACAAGATTAAGGACCTGGACCTCTGGCAGATTCCGATCCTGCTCAACGGCGTTTACACGTTCCAGACCGAGTCAAAACTCAAGCCGTTCCTGGGCGTCGGCGTTGGCGGCATCTTCACCATAGTTGACGGGGACGAATGGGGCTCCGACAGCGACTTCACCTTTGCCTATCAGGGCATGGCGGGCCTGAATTACGAGTTGTCCGAGTGCGTGGATGTCGGCCTCGCCTACAAGTTCCTGGGCACTTTGGACCATAAGTTTGATGACGTGAAGACTGACCCAATACTGAGTCACTCTTTCCTGGCCTCATTGACCTGGCGCTTCTAACCCCGGTTTTGATCGGCAAAGTTTGACCGTATAACTTTCGTTCTTCCCGAAGCCGCCGAGCTCGTAGTGGGCTCGGCGGCTTTCGCGTCTCCAGACGCCAGCCGGAAGCGCTCCGCGCGCTTATCCGCCCCTCCGCTATGGCGCGGGATTTGCCTGGTCCGGATTTCAAGCTCTTCCGAGGAATTCGCGCGTGAGTTGGCCGCCCAGGCCAGGGAAATGGACCTGAAATCCCTGTCAGGCCCGGCCAAGACGCTGCCGAGACCGGCCTGGACGGGTTTGTAACAGCAACGGTTGGGCAGCGCATCAGGCCCAGGGCACACGCGCCACTGCGGGCGCGCCAGGCAGACTTCCCCGTCCTGGCCGGCCCGGGCCTGATCCCCCCGGCTCCGTCAGAGCGGCGAAGCTGACCTACCGGAGCTTCCGCAGATTCTGCCAGGATTTTTCCCGGCCTGCCTTGGAATAACCTTACTTTCCGCGGCCACAAGCTGACACCTCCGTTCTACCTCCGTTCTACCTCCGTTCCACCTCCGTCTTAACTCCGCGCCTAGGACGGAGGTGGAACGGAGGTAGAACGGAGGTACTATCGAGGTGTTACTGACATATCAGCGGGACAGGACAGGTGCGCCCCCCCCCGCTCCGCCCTTGGCTCTGAGCATTACCCACATCCTGGCTGGCATTTTCAGCCCATCCCGGAGGGATTCGGCTATCGCAGGCCGAAAGATGTGAATAAGGCTCGGGCCCTTTGCTGGAGTGGCGCCGGCGAAGCAATTGCCGACCTATTGCCAGGAGGGGGGCTTGCCGCCGTTGCCTCGGCCGCCGTCGTCGGCTAAAGTCTGCGGCATGCACAACGCGCTGCAGGTCAGCCGGACTTTCGGGTCGCACGCCTCGTTCCCGCTTAACGCGGCTCGCTTCTTCTGCCGGGCAGAGGGCAGGGGCGGCGAGAGGCACACTGACCGACCGTCCCGACTGCGCGGCGCGGCAAATCCACCTGCTGGTGATCCTGAAGGAACCGGCAGTTAGCGCCAAGGGGCTCCCCGCTTTCGCATGCAACCCATCCGCCGCGCAGTCGTTGATGTCGGCACCAACTCCGTAAAGCTCCTGGTGGCGGATGTGGCCGGCCGTGAGATTGGGCCGGTCTGCGAGCAGAGCAAACAAACCCGCCTCGGGCGCGGCTTTTACGAAACGCATCATCTGCAGGCCGAAGCAATCGCCGCCACCGCCAGCGCCGTCGCCGAGTTCGCGGCCGCGGCCCGCGAGGCGAAGGCGGTCTCGATTCGCGTCATCGCCACCAGCGCCGCGCGCGAGGCGGCCAATCGCGATGAACTCACCACGGCCATCGAGCGGGCCTCCGGCCTGAAAGTTGAAGTCATCTCGGGCAACCAGGAGGCCGACTTGGGGTTTCAGGGAGTGACCACTGACCCGCGACTCGCGCAAGCGCCCCTCTTGGTTATGGACGTCGGCGGCGGCAGCACCCAATTCGTCTTCGGGTCGGGTGGGAAGCGGCTTTGCCGTCAGAGCTTTGCGCTTGGCTCAGTGCGGCTGCGGGAGGCCTTTCCGTGCGGCGATCCGCCCCGGGCGGCCGAACTGGCTGCCGCCCGCCGCTGGCTGGAGGGTTTCCTTCAAAAGGAAGTAAGGCCGAGGCTGGCGGCGGCCATGGGAACGCGGAAGGACGAGCCGGCACGAGCGGCGCAATTGGTGGGGGTTGGTGGAACGGCGAGTATTCTGGGGTGCATGGAGGCTGAGCTCACAACGTTTGACCGCGCGCGGCTGGAGGCGACGCGCCTGAGCGCCGCGCGGGTGTCCTGGCATCTGGTGCGGCTGTGGGGGCTGCCGCTGGAACAGCGCAAGCAGATCACCGGCCTGCCGCCAAACCGCGCGGACATCATCCTTATGGGCGTGGCCATTTACGAGGCGGTGATGGGGGAATGCGGCTTCCGCGAGCTGCGCCTCAGCACTCGCGGCCTGCGTTTTGCCGCCCTGCTGCCAAACGAACCGCCCGCAGCCTGAGACTGCGGCCGCAGACCGACCCGCCGGTGTTCGGGCCGCGCCTTACTTCTGCTCGATCCCGATCTTCCGCAGGAAGGGCGCGATGGAGGGCTTGCGGCCCAGAAACTTCTCGATGGACATGTTCACGTCGCGGGAATTGCCCGGTTCGTAGATTTCGGTGCGCAGCCGCCGGCCGGCGGCGGAGTCGAAGTAACCCTTGGGCGCACGCTCGAAGACGGTCGCCATATCCGCCGCGATGGCGTCCGCCCAGGCGTAGCCGTAATAGCCGGCGTCATAGCCCATGAGATGCCCGAAGTAGGCCACGAACGCTGTATCCGGCATCATGGGCAGGAAGACCTCGCTCAGGATCTTGTTTGCGAGCGGCAGGGCTCCCGCGGCGTTGCTTTCGCGGATCTGCGTGTGCAGGGTCAGGTCCGTCAAACCGAACGAGAGCTGCCGCCGGTAACGGGTGCCCTCGGTGGCAAGCTTGGCTTCCCGGAGTTTAGCCAGGATGTCAGCGGGGATCTTCTTCGCGGGATCCCGGTAGTGGGCGGCGAAGCTGTCCAGCACCTTCTTGTCCCAGACCCAGTTTTCCAGCATTTGCGAGGGAGCCTCCACGAAATCGCCCGGGACGCTGGTGCCCGCGAAGCGGCAGTACCTGGCGCGGGTCAGGATCGAGTGCATGGCGTGGCCGAACTCGTGGAAGATGGTCTCGACGTCGCTGTGGGAAAGCAGCGAGGGCTGGTCCGGGGCCGGCGACGGGAAATTGCAGATCAGCGCGACCGTGGGTCTTTGGTACTTCCCGTTGGCGAGCAGTTTTCCGCCAACGAGGTGGAACTGGGCGAAATGATGGTACTTGCCTTCGCGCGGAAACATGTCGAGGTAGAACAAGCCCAACGGCTCGCCCGTTTTGGCGTCCGAGACGGCGTAAAGCTGCAGGTCGCCAATCCATTTGCAGGGCGGCTCGACCGGCTCGAACCTGAGGCCGAAGATCGTCTGGTAGATTTGGAACATGCCGTCCAGGACGCGTTGATAGGGGAAATAGGCGCGAAGTTGCTCGGCATCCACGTTGTATTTTTCCTTCTTCAACTGGTTGCTGAGGTAGCGCCAGTCCCAGATGTTGACCCGCGCGTTGGGATCGCCGGTTTCCTTGATCTTGATCCGGCGGAATTCGGCCAGCTCGGCGTCGAACTTGGGCTGCAGCCCGGTCTTGAGTTTCTCCAGGAAATCCATGGCCGTGGTCGCGTTGGTGGCCATTTTGACTTCGATCCGGTAATCGGCCCAGGTCGGGTAGCCGAGCTTGCGGGCAATGTTATCCCGCAGCGGCAGGATCTTTTCGAGCAATGGCAAATTCGCATCGCGGGCGAGATTGTCGCGTTCGAACAGGAGCTGCTTGCGGGTTTCCTCGCGGCGGGCGTTGTCCATCACGCTGAGGAGATGCCAGGTGACGTTTGCCATCACGGTGTATTCATCCTCGCCGGTCTTGGCCTGCGCCAGGAAGCTCTCGGGCACGCCCGCCAATTCAGCCTTGGTGAACTTCACGGCTTTCTGCGCCTTGGTGATGTTGGAATCGTAATCAGTCATCAGGCGCGTCAGCTCTTTGCGCATCCGCTCGACCTCGTCGCGCTGGGGCTTGGGCAAGTCCAACCCGGCCCGGCGATAGTCGCGCAGAGTCTCGAAGAGCAGCTTGGCCTCTTCGCCTTCCAGCTTCGGCTTGCGATCGGCGCAGGCCTTGACCGCTTTATAGACGTCTTCGCGGTAGTCCAGGCCGACGGCCCACTCCTGCAGCTCCTTGAGCGCGTCGGTCGCCGCCTCGCGCAGGGCGGCGTTCGTGCTGGTCTCCTTGAGCAGGCCAAAGCGGTCGCCGGTGAGATTGATCTCATAGCCGATGTCGTCCAGGGCGCGCACGGTGTTCTCGAACGTGACCGCGCCGGGATCGAGGGCGCCGAGACGGTCCAGGGCGGCGTTGCCGCCCGCGATGGTTTCGCGGAGGTTAAGGCGGATTTGGTTGGTCGTCGTCTCGAACTCCGGCAGGGTGATAACCGAACCGAAGGCGGCGGCGCGCCCCCTGAACTCCTTCAACCGATCGGCTGGAGTGGCCGGCTCGGCCATGCCGACACACACAATCAGCAGGCCGGGCAGCAGCAGCAATGAAATCATTTGATAAGGCATACGGTGCGCAACCTACTGCCAGAACACTCAGATGCAAGTGGAAACCCGAGCCGGATCACGGCGCTGCCGGCAGAGAATTGCCCGGAAGTGAAGAGCCCCGGGGGATGCAGGCATCCGATTGCCCGTCGGCGATCCCGCGGCGCTTCTCATCACTGTTGATAGAATTCCATAGGGACTTGATGCAACCCACACAACGCCCAAAGAGA
>CAZHEW010000020.1:0-17448 GCA_964531815.1 uncultured Verrucomicrobiota bacterium | reverse complement strand
GAAAGGACATCCTTGCGGATGCCTTTTCACTTTGCTCAGTTGAGCTAAACTACCAGGTTCGAATTACTGGAGAACGCCGACGAAGTAACTGATGTTCAAGTCGTTGGTGTACGGAATCGCGCCGAGCGCGCTCACGCCGCTGAAGGTGGTAGCTGACTGACGATAGGACGTCTCGTACTCAGCGGGGCAGAAAAGGACTTTCGGCGTGCTGAGCTCGTTGGACGCGCAAAGAAACAGCGACCCCGGGCTGCTCCACTTCGCGGTTTCCCTGCCGGCGAGTCGGTTGCCACCCTCCTGCCGGGCGAATACCCCCGTTCCACCTCCGTTCTACCTCCGTTCTACCTCCGTTCTACCTCCGTGTGATGAACTGAGATACTACGGAGGTGGAACGGAGGTAGAACGGAGGTGGGATGGAGGTGCCCGGCAGTGTGCAGGCAGAAGGAAGCTCTCTCGACTTCGGATAGGCCGGCAAGCCGTGCCAGAACTTGAACTGTCTCCCTGGAGTTGAGGTCTGGTGTTTGATCGCCTGCGGGTTTGGGCTCCGGGATTCGATGTCAGCCGTCAGTCGCCCTGGCTGCCGGGCTCGGCTGGGAGCGGAAATAGCCTTTGTGCTCGGCGGAGTCGTCCAACCCGCGCACAAACCTCGCGGAAGAGCCCAATTTGCTGGCTTTGCGCGTGCACAGGGCATGGGGACGAGGCACGTACCAAGCCAAATGTGAGGGGGGCTAAGGGGTTCTTCTGATTCGTCATGAGGGTGCTCCGAGCCAGCTTTTAGCCGCTATAGCGGGTTTCCGAGCTCCATAGGAGGTCTTTTATGGTCGGAATGCCCGATTTCATGGTGCCGGAAGCGCCCTACATTGCTGGAAAGCAAGCTGGTTATTCCAGCTCCAGTCGGCTTGGAAGCGTCGGTTTCTACGGGTTTCTTTATTCTGCCCTTAACGGGTTGACGATGGGGGTGGGCAGCCTTTAAGGTAGTAGGAATAACTGCCGGGGCGCATGAAGCGTCGCAGCAGCAAATGTTTATGCCTGAAGGATACTGCGTCAAATGCAAAGCGAAGAAAGAAATCGCCAATGCCGTTGAGGAAACGATGAAGAATGGGCGCAAGGCCATTAAGGGCAAGTGTCCAACCTGCGGCACCGTGATGTTTAAGATTCTGGGCGGCAAGGCCACGCCTGCCGCGCCCGCGCCGGCTCCGGTCCCCCCGCCGCCAGCCAATCCACCTGCCAGTGAGTAATATTCTATGCCCCAGCAACTTGCTTACGTCATCATAACCCCGTATTCGCTCCACAAATCGCGCACGGGCGGCATTCTGACCCGCCTGATTACCCGCACGGGGTGTGAGTTGGTCGCGGCGCGCATGTTCGCGCCAAGTGCGGAGTTGGTCAAGGAATACGCCCAGGAGACCATTTCGGCTGATGACCCCCAGGACCGGCGCATTCAGGAGCTCATTTACGACTATGTTCTGCGCAACCTCTCGCCCGACCCGAAAACCGGCCGGCGGCGGCGCGTCATGATGTTGCTCTTTCAAGGGGAGAACGCGGTGGCCAAGACCCGGTCGGTAGTTGGCAATGTCAGCTCGGATCGCCGTGTGGGGGAGACCATTCGCGACACTTATGGGGACCTGATTACGGACGAGCACGACCAGTTGCGCTACTTTGAGCCGGCGGTGCTGGCGGCACCCACTCCGGCCGAGGCGGAGAAGAAGCTCAAGCTCTGGGCGCAGCACTCGGATACCGACGGCGGGGTTGTGCGGGATGTAATCGCTTACCAGGCGGGGGAGAAGCCGCAGCAGACCCTGGTGCTGATCAAGCCGGAGAACTTCCGTTTTGCGACCGGCCGGCCGGGCAACATGATAGATTTCTTCTCCCGAACCGGTCTGTATATCGTGGGCGTGAAGGTTCACCGGATGAGCGTGGCCCAGGCTTTGCAGTTTTACGGCCCGGTGCGGGAGACGCTGCGCACCAAGCTCAAGGGCGTTGTGGCGGCCAAGGCGGCCGCGGCGATCGAGAAGGAGTTCGGCTATAAGATTGCTCCCGAACAGCAGGAGCAGCTTGGCAAGATACTGGGGCCGTCTTTCGGCGACAACCAGTTCGACAACATCGTGCGGTTTATGTCCGGGCGATCGCCGTCGGAATGCCCGCCCGGCGAGGAGGAGAAGCCCGGATCGGAGAAGTGCATCGCACTGGTTTACGAGGGCGTGGGGGCGGTGGCCAAGATTCGCGATGTCCTCGGCCCGACTGACCCGTCGAAGGCGCCGCCCGGCTCAATTCGCCGCGAGTTTGGGCAGACTATAATGGTTAATGCCGCTCATGCCAGCGACTCGGAAGAGAACGCCCGGCGCGAGATGGGCATCGTCAATGTGGCCGAAAACAACTTCCGCCAGGTGGTCGAGCAATTCTACGGGAAAGCGTAGGAAGCGGGGCGGGATGGGAAAGGGCGGCGGGACCGGCTGCGGAGAGGGGCTCCTGGGGTGCTCCCCCGACGTTTTACTTCGCCGGCCAGAACCCGGCTTCGCCCTGCAGCTTCCCCAGCAGCCGGGCATCGGCGGCCGGAAAGGCGTAATTGTTCAGTTCGCGTGCCCCGACCCATGCAAACGCCACACAGCCCAGCGGCTGCAGCTCATGTTGCAGCCAGCGGCAGCGATAGAACTTCAGGTGCACGGTCTTGTCCGGGTAGGCGTGCATCAGGCTTTCGACCAGTTCCTCCACCGCGACCTCGATGCCCAATTCCTCGCGGAGTTCGCGTCTCAGGCAGTCCTCGAAGCTTTCCCCGGGCTCGCGTTTGCCGCCGGGAAACTCCCACAGCCCGCCCAGGTGCGCGTCAGCATGGCGCTGGGTGATGAGCAGCTTGCCTTGGCGAAAAACCAGGGCGGCGGCAACCTCGACCAGGAGGGCAGGGGGTGTGGAGGGGGCCGGGTGAGCTCGGCCGCCTGTGGGCGTGGTGCCGGTCATTGCCGGAGTTTCGCATTTCGCATTTGCCCCCTCCCGGCTCGCGCGACGGGGCTTACCGCCCGATGCTCTTGTAGATAAAGCCAAGACTCTCCATTTCCGCGAGGTCGAACAGATTGCGGCCATCGAACAGAATGGGGTGGGTGAGGGACTTGCGCACCCGCTCCAGGTCGAGCTTCTTGAACTCGTCCCATTCGGTGGCGAGAATGAGCGCGTCGCAGCCCTCGGCCACCGCGTTCATGTCCTCGACGAAAGTGACATCCTTGAGCACGGTCCTGGCTTTTTCCATGGCCTTGGGATCGTGGACGCGCAGGATTGCGCCCTCCTTTTGCAGGCGGTGGCAAAGCTCGATGGCGGGCGACATCCGGATGTCATCCGTGTTTTGCTTGAAGGCCAGCCCCAGAACGCCGATGGTCTTGTCCTTGAGCACCCAGAGGGTGTCCACGATCTTCTTCACGAACCGGTCCATCTGATCGGCATTGATCTGCTGGACTTCCTTTAGGAGGCGGAAATCGTAGCCGACCTGCGCGGCGATCTGGATAAAAGCGCTGAGGTCCTTCGGGAAACAGCTCCCGCCGAAACCCAGCGAGGCTTGCAGGAAGCGTCGGCCAATGCGCTGGTCCATACCCATGCCGTTGGCCACTTCCTGGATGTTGGCGCCGGTCGCTTCGCACAGAACCGACAGCGCATTGATGTAAGAGATCTTGAGGGCAAGAAAGGAGTTTGAGGCGTGCTTGATCAACTCCGCCGAGTTGATGTCCGTGATGATGATGGGGGCGTCGAACGGCGCATAGATCTGCTTGAGCGCAGCCACAGGCCGTTGCGACCGGACACCGATCACGATGCGGTCGGGCCGCATCAAGTCTTCGACCGCAAACCCCTCGCGCAGGAACTCGGGGTTGCTGACCACGTCGAAGTCCACCTTCGCTTTGCTGTAGCGTTTGATGGTTTCGGCGACCTTGTCGCCGGTCTTGACGGGCACGGTGCTCTTGTCCACGACGATCTTGTAGCTGGTCATCGCGGCAGCGATTTCCCGGGCGACCTTTTCGAGGAAGCTCATGTCCACCGAGCCATCCGGCAACGGCGGCGTGGGAACAGCGATGAACACCACGTCGGACTTCGCCACGCCTTCCGCGGTGCTGGTGGTGAAAAGGAGGCGTCCGGCTGCCCGATTCCGCGCTACCAACTCCTCCAGGCCCGGCTCGTAAATGGGAATGCCGCCGGCCTGCAGCATCTCCACCTTGGAGGCATCGCTGTCAACGCACACGACCCGGTGGCCGACTTCGGCAAAACAGGTGCCGGTGACCAGTCCCACGTAACCCGTTCCAATGATGGACAAGTTCATTTGGCCGCTGCAGCTTTGGTCGGCGCGGCGTTGGTTGGCAATGGGGCCGCTGGCGCGAAGAGTTTCGGGTAATTCCGTTTCAGATCCTCCAACCGCATGCGGGATTCGTCGCCCAGCGAGCCATATGCATCAGTGCGTTCGACTTCCTCGTAGAGGTTGCGCGCCTTTTCCGGCTCGTTTTGCGCCTCGTGCAAGCGAGCGAGCGCAAATCGGGCGTGGGACAGGGTGCTGTCGCCCGGGCGGCGCTCAATCAGCTCTTTGTAGGCCGTCATGGCCTCGCGGCTCTGGCCTTGGGCATTCAGGCAAGACGCAATCCCCAACAGGGCCTGCCCGAGGAACGGGCTGCTCGCGTGCTCGCGGCGGAATCGCTCGAACTGCGCCTTGGCCTCGGGATACTTGCCCTCTGCGAACAGGATGCCCCCTGCCTGCAGCAAGGCTTGCGCGGCGGCGGCGCTTTTCGGATACGTTGAGGCCACCTTCAAATACGCGTCGGCAGTGGTACCGGTGCTGCCGTCGGCGCTCAACGTCGTCACGAACACCTTCGACAGCGCATGGCTCGCGGCGACTTCGGTGGCGTTCCGCCGGTAAAGAACGAAGGAAATGATGAGGGCGGCGACCAATACGACCACAGTCCCCACAATGGCCGGCTTCTTGTTTGCTTCAAACCAAGCCCAGAGTTTGTGTGAGACTGGCAAATGCTCAACAGTAGGTTCCATACAGGCGGGTGAGTGTTCCGATTGGGGGCGGGAAAGGCAAGCCCGAAATGGGCCGAAAATGGGATTGCGCGGCGCAAGCATGAGCTACGGACGTTCCTGTCTGGCAGGCGGACTGTGGGGCAGCAGGGCAGGAATCTCCTCCTTCATGCGCACGCGTGATTGCGAGCAAAGCCCGCCAGATATTGCTGGTTCACGCGCCCGATTCGAATCATAGTGGGCTGGTCCGCATGAATATGAAACTGGTCCCAGGCATGTTGACGATCAAACCATACCGCCTCATCGTTTTTTGCGCGCTGCTGGCCTCAGCCGGTGCCGGGTCGGGCGCCGAACCGCCTTCCCATCAGGATATCCTGCAGAAGGTTGCACCGCTTCCAGACCATCCTCGGCTCTTTTGGACCGCCAAGGATGAGGCGGCCGTGCGAGAGAAAATTGCGGCCGACGGACGAATAGGCGCCATTTGGGCGGCGGTGCGCGTTACCGCGGATGCAATGCTGGCTCAACCCGCCGTGGTTTACCGCAAGGATGGACGGCGGCTGCTGGGACGCTCGCGGGAAGCGCTGAGTCGCATGATGCACCTTGGTTTTGCCTTCCGCCTGACCGGCGACAAGCGCTATGCGATGCGCGCAATGGCGGAAATGAGGGCCATGGCTTCGATGTCGGATTGGAATCCCTCCCATTTCCTGGACACGGCGGAAATGACGTTGGCGATCGCAGTGGGCTACGATTGGTTATTCGACCAACTGCCTCCCGAGTTGCGGCGGGCAAGCCGTGAGGCGATAGAACAGAAGGGACTGGGCCCGTACGCCGAAGCCAAGACGAAGCCTGGCTGGGAGCATGGGCGGAATAATTGGAACCAGGTTTGTCATGCCGGAATGGTTGCCGGCGCTCTGGCGCTGCTTGAAGACAATCCAGACCGGGCGGCTGAGGTAGTCCGACGCGCGCTTGTTGGCCTGCCGTATGCCATGAAGGTGTATAACCCGGACGGGACATACCCTGAAGGCCCAAGCTACTGGAACTACGGCACAAGCTTCAACGTCATGCTCATTTCGATGCTCGAATCCGTGTTCGGCACGGACTTCGACCTTAGCCGCAGCCCGGGCTTCCTCAAGTCGGGCGAGTTCATGCTGAACATTATGAGTCCCACCCGGCGGACGTTTAACTTCAGCGACTGCGGCACTGGCACCGGCTTTTCGCCGGCGATGATGTGGTTTGCGGCGCGCACGGGGCGGCCGGACTTGTTGTGGTTTGAGAGCGAGCTGCTGGAGCAGGAGCTGGCTTCCATCCAGCGCAGCAAAGGCCGGCGGCAGGGCGACCGGTATTTCCCGTTGGTCCTGGTGTGGGCCAAGGCAGGGCTGAAGCCGAAGGAGCCGGCCAGCCTGAACTGGCTGGGGCAAGGCCAGAACCCGCTGGCTGTATTCCGCAGTTCCTGGACAGACCCCGATGCTGTGTTCCTGGCCATTAAGGCCGGAACGCCGTCGGCCAGCCACGCGCATATGGATATTGGCTCGTTTGTACTGGACGCGAAAGGCGTGCGCTGGGCCCTCGACCTTGGCGCGCAGGACTACAATGCATTGGAGCAAAGAGGCGTCAAACTCTGGGATTTCCGACAGGGCTCCGAGCGCTGGACCATCTTTCGCTACCACAATCGCGCCCACAGCACGCTGCTCATAGATGACGCGGAGCAGGTCGTGGCCAGCGCAGCGCCGATATCCGCTTTCTCGGCTGACCCGAAGGACGCGCACGCCGTGGTGGATCTGAGCGCAACTTATGCCGGGCAGCTTGCCAATGCCACCCGCCGCTTTGCGCTGCAACCGGATCGCCGGGTGGTGATTGACGATCAACTCACCGGCGGCGACAAACCCGCCAAGGTGCGTTGGGGAATGGTTACCCCGGCCACTCTGAAAACCGACGGGGGCAACCGGGCCTGGCTGGTGAAGGACGGGAAGCGCCTTCGATTCGAGGTTCTTTCCCCCGTCCACGCAACCATCGAATCCTGGCCGGCCAATCCACCGCCGCAAGACTACGACAAACCGAATCCGGGGGTGAGCGTCGTGGGCTTCACCGTGCCGATCGAGCCCGGACAAAAGCTCCGTCTCAAGGTGCAGCTTCGCCCGTGAGCGCGGCGCGCGCGCCAGCCAAGAATCTCCTCGCCTCTGACCCCCAGGCAGTTTAGGGTCTGACCTATGCATAGCAAACTTTCGCGTCGCTCAGCCTTGCGCAAGGTGACGGAGGGCACGGCCGCCCTGACGGCTATCGCCAGCCTGTCCCCCCAGCAAATTGCTGCGGAGGAAGCCCGTCCCCCGGCGCTCAAAGGCAACATCCGGCACTCCGTCTCCGCCTGGTGCTATGGGAGCCTTTTCAACCCCGGCAAAGACAAACCGGCCCTGATGAGCTTCGAGGACTTCTGCCGCGCGTGCTACAAGCTGGGACTTGAATCGGTGGAGTTGCTCGGCGAGGATCAGTGGCCGGCGGTGAGGAAGGCTGGCCTCACCTGCGCCATGTGCAACGGCCCGGACAGCATCCCCTACGGCTGGAATCGGCTGGAACACCATGACGACCTGCTGGCCAAGTTCGAGAAATCAATCCCCCAGGTGGCCGCGGCCGGCTTCCTCAACATCATTACCTTCTCCGGGAACCGCAAAGGGATGAGCGACGAGCAAGGGCTGGAGAACTGCGTCAAGGGGCTGAAGCGGCTGATGCCAATTGCCGAGAAACACAAGGTCACCGTCTGCGTCGAGTTGCTCAACAGCAAGCGCAGCCACAAGGATTACATGGCCGACCACACCGCATGGGGAGTTGAGCTCTGCCGGCTCGTCGGCTCCGACCGACTCAAGCTGCTTTACGACATCTTCCACATGCAGATCATGGAAGGAGACATCATAGACACCATCCGCGAAAGCCATCACTACATCGCACACTACCATACGGGCGGCGTCCCCGGCCGAAACGAGATTGATGACACGCAGGAGATCAACTACCCGTCGGTCATGAGGGCCATCGTGGCAACGGGCTACAAAGGCTTCGTAGGGCAGGAGTTTGTCCCCCGGCAGCCCGCCCCGCTGGCTTCCCTCAAACAGTCCGTGCAGATCTGCGACGTTTAGCCTCCGCGCAGCATGCCGGTTGCAGAGAGCCTGGCTCTTTTTTTCATTCCACACTTGACGGCAGCGCCAACCTTTGCGAGCTTGGATATAGATGAAGAAACAAACCTCGCGCCAGTACCGCTGGCAACAGAAGCAGATCGCCCTGAAGCGATGCGCTCGCTGTGGCGACAAGCGCACCCATTACGCCGTCTTGTGTGACGCCTGCCATCTCGCCGACCGTGTGCGGCAGCAGAAACGCTCCGGCAGCCGGCCCTGGCAGAAGGGCCGTCGGGGCCGCCCCCCGAAAGTCAAGCTGCCGGTCAAACGGCAGGCGCGCCGGTAGGCGCCGGATGTTGACTTGTCAGCCTTGCGCCAGGTCCTATGCTGGGCGATGTGAACGGAAAGTGGCATAATTGCCTGCCTTATGTCTTCATGCTGGTCGCAGCGTTGTCGCGCTGGCCGGGCCTGTTCCCGCCCAACTTCAGCGCGTTCTACGGCCTGGCCTTTTGCGCCGGCGCCTTTTTCCCGCGCCACGTCAAATGGTGGCTGCCGCTCGGCACGCTGGTCGCCACGGATATCGCCCTCAGTGTCTACTACCAATGTGTCAGTCCGATGCAGTTGGTTAACTATGTCGCGTTCGCGCTGATTATCCTGCTCGGCACGAGGTTCAACCACCGTTCGCGCTTTCTAGGGCTGCTGGCAGGAGGGATGCTTGGAGCCCTCCTCTTCTACCTGATTACCAACACCGCTTCCTGGCTTTCCAATCCTGAGTACACCAAAGACCTGGCCGGCTGGATCATCGCGCTGACCAAAGGGACGCGTGGTTACCCGACCACCATCGAGTTCTTCCGCAACACGCTGATCAGCGGCGGCCTGTTCACCGCGCTGTTCGCCGGCGCCCTCAAGCTCACTGAAGCTCCCGAACCCGCGCGGGAAAGGGAGCCCGCACCCGCCGAGGAACCGGAGGGGGAAGAAGCGCCGGAGGAAGCGAAGGCTTGAGGGGAATAGTGCGCGGCGCCGCTCCTGGAACTGCCGCCGCGTCTTCGCCGAGCGCAACACGCACCACCGGGCCCCATGCACCATGAAGATCGGCGTCCTTTCCGATACGCACAACCATTTTGACCGCCGCCTCCCGCATCTCTTTGCGGGAGTGGATCATATTCTGCACGGCGGTGACATCGGCATGCCCCTCATCCTTCTGGAACTGGAGCAGATCGCGCCCGTGACGGCTGTGGGCGGCAACACCGACGATCCGGGTCTTGGCTACCAGGAAACGGCTCTTGTTACCCTCGCGGACCACAAGTTACTCGTCCGGCACATCGTCAAACCGCATGCGCCCGCCGATTTCCTGCGCGCTCTCCTCGCTCGCGAGCGGCCGGACGTGGTGGTGTTCGGCCACACGCACAAGCCTTTCTGCGAAAGCATTGGCGGGTCGCTCTTCTTCAACCCGGGCTACGCCGGCAAACCGCGCTTCGGCCTGGAGCGCAGCGTGGCCATCCTGCACTGCGATTCGAACCAATTCAGGCCGGAGTATTTGACGCTGTAGTGGCCAGCTCGCGCGCTTGGCGCAGGTCGAGCTTGCCGGTGCCCAGGTACGGCAGCGCATCGAGGTGGTAGAACTGGTCGGCGCGCGGCTTCCAGAGGTTCGGCAGGTCGCACTGCGCAAGCTTCTCGCGGCAGGGCCGCAACTGCTCCGGCGTGAGCTTGTGCAGCACGACCAGCCGCTCGCCCTTCTTCTCATCCGGCACGCCCACCACCACGAAGGTCTGCTCGGTCGCGCCTGCAAGTTCGTGCAGCTTTTCCTCGATCCGGATGTGCGGCACCATCTCGCCGCCGATCTTGCTGAACCGGCTCAGGCGGTCGGTGATTTGAAGGAATCCATCTTCGTCAATCGCGGCAATGTCTCCGGTGACATACCAACCGTCCCGCAGCGCCTCGGCGGTCTTGTCCGGCCGGCCCAGATAGCCTTGCATCACGTTGGGGCCGCGCACCAGCATCAGGCCGGCCTGGCCCACCGGGAGCGGGGCGCGGGTGTCCGCATCCACAATGCGCACGCTCATGCCGGGCAGCGGGTGGCCAATCTTGCCGCGTTTGGCGCCGATCTGCCGGAAGCCAGCCGAGCGGAAGTCGTGCGTGTTGACCGCCGCCACCGGGGCGCATTCCGTGCAGCCGTAGCCCTCCAGCGGGCGGATGCCGAATTGCTCCTCGAACGCGCCGGCCAGCCGCTCGGGCAGTTTTTCCGCCCCCGTCATCACCACGCGCAAGCTGCCGAAATCTCCCGCCGCGCAACTGCGCATGTAAAGCTGCAGGAACGTCGGCGTGGCCAGCAGAAACGTTAGCGCATGTTCCCTGACCATCGGGCCGATGGCCTTGGCGTCGAGCGGGTTGGGATAATACACCACTCGCACCCCCAGCACCGCCGGCAGCCACAGCGTGCCCGTGAAGCCGAACGAATGGAAGAAGGGCAGCACGCCGACCAAGCCGTCCGTCGGGTTCAGGCCAAACACCTGTTCGAGCTGCTCGATGTTCGAGCCGATGTTGTAGTGACTGAGCATGACGCCCTTCGGCTCGCCCGTGCTGCCGCTGGAGAAGATGACCGCCGCCAGGTCATCCAGCGCCGCTTTTTTCTCCCGCCCCAGCGAGCGCTCCAGCCACCCAACGGGTTGCAGCCAGGCGCTGAGCAAGGCACCAAGCTTCTCGCCGGCGCCCGGTTGGACCGACAACTCTTCCAGCAGCACCGCTTCGCCGGGCACCTTGAGCTTCACCTTTTCCAGGAAGGCGCGCGAGGTCAGCACCGTCTTGATGCCGCACTGGCGAATGCAGGATGCCAGCGTTGCCTCGGATACCGTGTAATTCAGGTTCACCGGCACCTTGCCCATCAGCAGCGCCGCGAAATTGGCCAGCGCAGCCGGCGCCGACGGTGGCAGCAGCAGCCCCACCATCGGCTGCCCCGCCCAGACCTTCCGGAGCCGCCGCGCCAGGAAGATCGTCTTCACGAGCGCCGAGCCAAAGCTGACCTTGCGCGCTGTGGCATCGGCCATCGCAAACCGGAACGGATGTCGCCGGGCCGTCCTCACAAAAGAGTGATGCAGCGGCTTCATGTGCGCCTTGCGGTTCTCCCATGCCTCCACCATGAGCTCCTGCACGCGCTCCCGCACTGCGAAAGGCGTGGCCGTGTGCGGCAGCGGCGGGCCGAAGTTCACCGTCACCCGATAAGGAATCCGCCGCGGCAGTTTCCAGAGAAAGCGCCCCCGCTCGAAACTGAAGATGCTGCCCCACACGCCGTCCAGGGCCACCGGGACGATCGGCGCTTCGACGTCCTTCATGATCCGCTCGAATCCGCGCCGGAACGGCAGCAGGTGCCCGATCCGCGTGATCTGGCCCTCGGCAAAGATACAGACCACCTCGCCCTTCTGGATCGCCTCGCTGGCCGTGCTCAAAGAGTGGAGCATCTCGCGCGGGCGCAGTTCGGAGGAGATGGGAATGGCCCGCAGGATGCGCGCAAACGGCTTCACCAGCGGCTTCTCATAGATGCCCTTGAACATGATGAACCGGACGTGCCGATCCGTGGAGGCCAGCAGCAACAGCGCATCCACCAGCGAAAGGTGATTGCACACGAACAGCGCCCCGCCTTTGCCGGGGATGTTGTCGCGGCCATCCACCCGGATGCGATAGACGGTATGCGTCAGCAACCACAGCACGAAACGCAGCAAACAATCCGGCAGCAGCCAGACCACATACACCGTCGCCGCCAAGGTCAGCAAGGCCCCGATCCCGAACACGCTACGCGGTCCGAGGTACAGACCGACTTCCAGCCCCTTCCAACGCACCCCCGCCGCCACAAGCAAATACACCCCTGCCGCCACGAACAGCCCTGCCGAGGACAGCAGGTTCGCCGCCGCCAGCGTCGCGCCTTTGCCTTCCTTGGCGGGCCGGTGCTGCAGTATCGCCGAAATCGGCACGATGAAGAAGCCGGCGAAGAACCCCAGCGCGCTCACCGTGCACAGGATCTGCCCAAAGCTCATTCCCGGCTGCCAGAGAATGGCCGCGAAGACGGTGATGCCCAGCGAACCGACCGGCACCAGCCCATACTCGATTTTGCCGCCCGAAAGATAACCTGCCGCAAAGCTGCCCAGCCCGATTCCAATCGCCAGCGCCGCCAGCAGGTAAGTCGTGCGCACCTCGCCGATCTCCGGAATGTTCACCCCGTAATCAATCAGCCCCTGCTGCAGCAATTGGCCGATGAACCAGAAGTAGATGTTCCCCAGGCACGCCAGCCACAAGACCTTGTCGCGGCGCATCCCCTTCATCTGCTGCCACAAATCCCCGAGAAAGTTGGCGCGGAACACCTTGCGCGGGTTGGCGGCTGGCACCCGCGAGATGCCGAGGCTGAACCCCAGTCCAATCACTGCCAAGCCAAGCAGGATCGCCCCTGACCACGCCTGGCGCCCTTCAAAGCCCTTGTAAAGCGCCGTGCCGGCGGCCATGCCCGTAATGATGGCCACGAACGTGCCGAGTTCCAGCACGCCGTTGCCCCACGAGAGCCGCCGCTCCGGCAGCAGCTCCGGCAGCAGCCCATACTTCGAGGGGCCAAAGAACGCGCTCTGGGCGCCCATCAGGAAGATCGCCGCCAGCCCCATCGGCAGGCTCCCCAGCAACAAGCCCGCGATCGCAAACCCAATGATCAGGATTTCCAGCGCCTTCAACCCGATCGCCACCGTCCGCTTGCTGAACCGATCGGCCAGGAATCCCCCCGCCATCGAGAACAGGATGAACGGGAGCGAGAACAATCCCGCCGTCACCGGTACCAGCGCCTTGTGCCACCCTTCCGACAACGCCATGTTCAAACCGACAAACATGACCACCATCTTCAGGGCATTGTCGTTGAACGCCCCTTGGAACTGCGTGATGATCAAGCTCCAAAAGCCCCGCAGCAGCGGCTGGGCGGGCTCCGCGGCTTCCGCACGAGACTCCGTCTGGTCCATCATAATCGGAATAGAGCGTCACGTTGATTCTGCGCTGCCTGAATTCGAGTGTTAGGCTATCTCTCTGCCGCCGTAAAGCGCCAATTGATAAAACTGCGCGCAAGATCACTCTGCTCAATGAACGCCTTCTGCCCCGAGCCTCGAAGAACCCCAACCGCCATGTTAGCGTGGATTCCTCCGCCGAGTGTGCTCAGCGTGTTGTTCCAAAGCGCATTCGATCAGCTCTTCCCTGCGGCAGCAGGTGGGCGCACAAGGAGTGTTCTGTTCTCGACCGGCTGGACCGGTTGAGCCGCTTGACCGGGGCCAGGTGCTGTGTTACATACGCGGCATGAGTGACACACTGACCGTCCGGATTCCGGGCCGTGAGAAGGAAGCCTGGCAGAAGGTGGCCAAGGCGGTTGGCGAGGAACTGAGCGAGTTCGCCCGCAAAGCCGTGCGGCAGCGGGTGCAGGCGGTGCAAGCCCGCCACGGTTCGCCCTGGGATGATTTGCTGGGAAGCGTCAGCACAGATGCGCCGCCCGCCACCAACGCCAACGTCCGAAAAGCCCTCCGCGCCCGACGGCCATGATCTACCTGGTGGATACCGGGCCGCTCGTCGCCGCCTTCCGCCGGCCGGAGGATAGAGATCCCTTCACCCCGTGGGCCGCCAAGCTGGTGCGCTCGCTCCCATACCCGCTCTTTACCTGCGACGCCGTGTTGGCGGAAGCGGCGCACTTTCTGCGTTCGCCGGCCAAGCTGCTCGAGGCGATCAATCGGGGGCTGTTGGTTTCGCGGTGTGACACCCAGGCGGCGGCGGCGCGCCTGGCCGAGTTGATCAAGAAGTTCGCCGACCGCCCGATGGACTTTGCGGATGCCTGTTTGGTGTACCTCAGCGAGCAGACCCAGGACTGCCGGATTGTGACCATTGACCGTGCGGATTTCACCGCCTATCGCCGGCATGGCCGAGAGCCGATTCCTCTCTTGCTGCCGGATTCCGCGGCATGAAACCGGCCATCTAGGCAGCCGTCGAGCTCGTGAGCAAAGCATTCATCCGAATCGGCGGGGCGCGTGAGCACAATCTCAAGAACCTCACGCTGAGCATCCCGCGCGACAAGCTGGTGGTCATCACCGGCTTGAGCGGCTCGGGCAAGTCTTCCCTGGCGTTCGATACCATTTACGCCGAGGGCCAGCGCAAGTACGTCGAGTCCCTCTCCGCCTACGCCCGGCAGTTCCTGGACCAGATGCAGAAGCCCGACGTGGACTTCATCGAGGGGCTGTCCCCGGCGATCGCCATCGAGCAGCGCAGCTCCGGCTCCAGCCCGCGGTCCATCATCGCTACCACCACGGAGGTTTACGACTACCTCCGCCTGCTCTATGCGCATGTCGGACAGCCGTATTGCCCGGAAACCGGCGTTCCCATCGTGCGCCAGACCACCAGCGACATCGTGGACAAGATTCTTGCCCTGCCGCCACGCACGCGCGTGATGCTCCTGGCCCCGGTGGTCCGCGGCCAAAAGGGCGAGTTCCGCGACGTGGTCGAGCGCCTGGCCCGCGAAGGCTTTGTCCGCGCCCGCGTGGACGGGGAGCTGGTCGAGTTGGCCAGCGGGGTCCGCATCAAGCTCGATCCCAAGGCCAGGCACACCATCGAGGCGGTGGTGGATCGGCTGGTCATTGATGAGAAGATCCGCGTCCGGCTGAGCGATTCCGTGGAGACGGCGCTGCACTGGGGCGAAGGGGTTCTGCTGACGTTGCACCAGCTCCCAGGTGCGGAATGTGGAATGCGGAGTGCGGAATCAGCCACTCCGCAATCCGCACTCCGCACTTCGCACCCAGTCGCCCCCTCCGCCTGGATTGAGACTTTGCACTCCAACCGCAATCTCAGTCCGGCGACCGGCAAGAGCTACGAACCGCTTACGCCCAAGCATTTCTCGTTCAACGCCCCGGCCGGCGCCTGCCCGGTCTGCCACGGCTTAGGCCAGAAACTTGTGTTTGACGAGGGCCTGGTGGTGCCCGACCCCGAGAAATCGCTCGAACAGGGCGCGATTCTGCCGTGGCGGCGGGGCGGCAAGCGCATGGTGGTCTATTACAAAGGCCTGCTGCGGGGCGTGACGAAACATTACCAGCAGAACATGGAAGCGCCTTACAAGACGCTGCGGGAGGCCTTCCAGCGCGCGCTGCTCTGGGGCTCAGGCGAAACGGAAATTGAGTTCAGCTTCTGGCGCGCCGGTAAGATCAGCAAAGTTGTCCGCCCCTTCGAGGGCGTCATCCCCAACCTCCAGCGGCTCTACCAGGAGAGCGAAAGCGAATTCACCCGGAACCGGCTCAAGGGCTTCATGAGCCCGCAATTCTGTGATGCCTGCCGGGGGCGGCGGCTGAAGCCGGAGATTCTGGCGGTGACGCTCGGAGATATGGAGGCGGCCAAGGACTTCAAGACTGCCTTCCCCCTCACCCCGGCCCTCTCCCTTGGGAAGAGAGAGAATCACCGGCAGCGCATTGAAGAGTCCGCGGCGTCTCGAGCTGTCGAAGGCGGAGCCACGATTCCCCCTCTCCCCAAGGGAGAGGGCTGGGGTGAGGGGGAAGGGGGCGCCCGACAGTCAGCACGCATCCCCATTCCCGGCCTTTCCATCATGGACGTCTGCGCCCTGTCGGTCGAGCGGGCTGATGAGTTCTTCGCTACCTTGAAGCTGACGGAATTTCAGGAGAAGATCGCCCACGACCTAATCAAGGAGATCCGCGCCCGACTGGGCTTTCTCAGGAACGTCGGCCTGGGCTACCTTACCCTCGATCGGGAGAGCGGCACCTTGAGCGGGGGCGAAGCGCAACGCATCCGCCTGGCGACCCAAATTGGTGCCGGTCTTGTGGGGGTGCTTTACATTCTCGACGAGCCGAGCATCGGCTTGCACCAGCGCGACAATGACCGCCTGCTGCGCACGCTGGCCGGCCTGCGCGACCTGGGCAACTCGGTGCTCGTCGTCGAGCATGACGCCGACACCATCCGCCACGGGGATTACATCCTCGATCTCGGCCCGGGGGCCGGGGTGCGCGGCGGCGAACTGGTCGCCTCGGGCACTCTGGCGGAAGTGCTCGCCCATCCCCATTCTCTCACGGCCCAATACCTGCGCGGCGAGCTTTCCATCCCGATCCCCCGCCACCGCGTCAAACCATCCCCCGAGCGCGGCTGGCTCGAAGTGCTCGGCGCGCAGGAAAACAACCTGAAGAACATTGATGCCCGCATCCCGCTCGGCACCCTCACCTGTGTCACGGGTGTCAGCGGCTCCGGCAAGAGCACGCTGGTGGACGATATTCTGCGGCGCGCTCTGTTCCGGAAGTTCTTCGGGTCCAAGGAGCGCCCCGGCGCCCACCGCGCCCTCAAAGGCTTCGAGAAGCTCGACAAGGTGATCGTGATTGACCAAACGCCGATTGGCCGCACCCCGCGCAGCAATCCGGCTACCTACACCGGCATGTTCAATCACATCCGCACCCTTTTTGCCCGTCTCCCCGCCGCCAAAATACGCGGCTACGGCGCCGGCCGCTTCAGCTTCAATGTGAAAGGCGGCCGCTGCGAGAAGTGCCAGGGCGACGGGCTGATCAAGATTGAAATGAACTTTCTGCCGCCGGTCTACGTCACCTGCGAAGCCTGCAACGGCCGCCGCTACAACCGCGAGACGCTCGAAATCAACTACAAGGGCAAGAACATTGCCGACGTGCTGGACATGACGGTGGATGAGGCTGTGACGTTCTTCCGCGCCGTTCCGCACATCTACGAGCCGCTCCTCACGCTGGCGGAAGTCGGCCTCGGCTACATCGGCCTCGGACAGGCGGCGACGACCCTTAGCGGCGGCGAGGCGCAGCGCGTCAAACTGGCCGCCGAGTTGAGCCGCAAGGCCACCGGGCACACGCTCTACATACTCGATGAGCCCACCACCGGCCTGCACTTCCACGACGTCGCCAAGCTGCTCGAAGTCCTCTTCAAACTCCGCGCTTCGGGCAACACGTTGATCGTTATCGAGCACAACCTGGATGTGATCAAGACGGCCGATTGGATCCTCGACCTCGGCCCCGAGGGCGGGGAAGCCGGCGGCCGGATCGTTGCCGAGGGCCCGCCGGAAGTCGTGGCCCAATGCCCGGCCAGCCACACCGGCCAATACCTGGCTCCTGTCCTGGCGCGTCCTTCTTAGCCCCTCACGCCGCGCCGGGTGAGGCGCCGCACCGCGCGCATGGCGCGAGTGCCTCGATTCCCGCCCCGAAACACCCAAGGATGGGAGGCGGTTATTGACAACAGAACAGGGCTCTGAAAAGGGCGCCGGCTCCCGTCATGCGCCCCCTCCCGCCATTGCCAGCGCGCCCAGCCGCGCCAGCGCCACCCGAACGCCGTGTACAACGGGTGCACAAAG